>CAYWNR010000490.1:0-3090 GCA_964459705.1 uncultured Gemmatimonadaceae bacterium
CCTCGAAGCGGCCGTCGCGCGCCATGCGGGCGAACTCGTCCTGCCGCTCCTCGCGGAACTCGGCCTCGCTCACGCGCCCCGTGAAGATCACGAGATCCATCGGGAACTTGTCGGGCCTCAGGTGCCCGTTGAAGAAGTGGATCGTGAAGATGAAGCCCACGGCCAGGAGCGCCTCCTCGCCGTGCACGAGCATCGCCACGTTGAACATCCAGCCGGGCAGGAGCCTGGCGAAGAACACCGGGAACCAGAGCAGCAGCCCGGAGCCGCCGATGATGCCCATCCCCCAGAACACCGCCCAGTAGTCGAACTTCTCCCAGTAGGTGAAGCGGTCGAAGCGCGGGCGCGGGCCGATCCCGAAGAACCAGCGGAAGTGCTGCAGCATCTCGATGATGTCGCGCGGCTGCGGCACCATCGACGCGGGCCCCCAGAGGATCGACAGGTCCTTCTCGACGAACAGCCGCCGCAGCACGCGCCAGAGGTGCAGCGTGAACACGGTGATGAGGATCACCGCGAAGGTGCGGTGCAGCCGGCCGGCCACGACGAAGCCGCCCCAGAACCGCGCCAGGACGCGGGCCCAGTCGGTGTCGCTGAACAGCAGCGGCAGCCCCGTGCCCGCCAGCCCGAGGAAGCTGAGCATCAGGAAGCCGTGCAGCAGCCGGTGGTACCGGTCGAACCGCAGCACGTGGCGGCCCTCGCCGCCCGGAGACGCGCCGGTCTGGACGTCGTGTTCTGCTGTCATGCCGATCCGTTCCGCCGGCGGCGCCGCTCGCGCACCTCACCGACGAACCAGAGCCCCGTGTGCAGGCCGAAGAACCCGAAGACGAAGATGAGCAGCGTCTTCATGAACTCGGCCGTGTAGTACAGGAACGGGTTGCGGGTGCGGTTCTCCTTGTCGGCGTGCGGGTCGTACTCCACGAAGTTCGCGTTCGCCCCCGCGTGGCAGCGCTGGCAGGTCGACACCAGGTTGGCCGGCGCCACCGACGACCGCGGGTCGGACGGCCTGAAGATCCGGTGGGCGTTGTGGCAGTCGGCGCACGTGGCCACGCGGACGAAGCCGAGCGCCGTCACCTGCCCGTGGAAGGTGTCGCGGTAGGTGCGGATCGACTCCACGTGGCACGTGCCGCACTCGCGGATCACGTCGAGCCGCCACGCGACCGTCTCCGCGCGCTGGATGTTGTGCGCCGTGTGGCAGTCGGCGCACGCCGGCGCGGTCGGGTTGTCCGCCGCGAGCGCGGTGCCGTGCACGCTCTCCTTGTACTCGTTCAGCACGCCCTCGTGGCAGTGCCCGCAGGTCCCCGGCACGTTCTTCCGGTTGACCTTGCTCTGCGGGTTCGCGGCCCGCAGGATGTCGTGCGCGCCGTGGCAGTCGGCGCAGTTGGGCGCCACCATCAGCCCCGCCCGCGTGAGCGCCTGCCCGTGGATGCTGTCGTTGTAGAGCGTGGCCACATTGCCGATCTGGATGTGCCCGCGCTTGATGATCTCCGGATTGCCGTGGCACCGCTCGCACGTCCGGGGCACGTTCAGGTGGAAGGTCCGGGACTGCGGATTCGACGACGGCAGGATGTCGTGCGTCCCGTGGCAGTCGGCGCACGTGGCCGCCGGGCTGTTCGGGTCGTCCTCGCGCGCGTGCGCGTGGATGCTCTGCTGATACTGGGCGGCCTGGTCGCTGTGGCACATCGAGCAGTCGACCTTCGCCAACTTCTCGGGGTGCGGCAGCTCGGTGACGTCCGCCAGGTCCAGATGACAGTTCACGCACTCGAGGCCGCCGTGGATCGAGGCCTCGAACTTCGCCGGATCCACGGTGACCGACTGGCCGTCGGCCCGCGTCAGGCCCGGATCCGAATGGCAGGAGAGACAGTCGTCGTTCGAGAAGGATTGCGCTGGCCGCGCCGCGGACGGCGCAGCCAGCGCGAGGATCAGGAACGAGGCCAGCAGGCCGGTACGGCCGGCGCCGCGCGCGACAGACGATATGATCATCTCAGGACACCGCCCCGGGGCATCATCGTCTCGTCGCGCCGACGCGCGACCGGCCCGGAGCGCCGCTACTGCTTCTTCAGACTCTCGAGATACGCGACCAGCGCGTCGAAGTCCGCCTTCGGCAGCGTCGCGTACGACTTCATCGGGAGCTTCCGCGCGTGTGGCAGGGTCGCCTTCATGGTCTTGGCGTCCTTGAGCCACTTCTGGATTTCCGCCGTCGTCAGCTTGGAACCGATCCCGTCGAGCGGCCCGGTCTTGTTGCCCTTGCCGTCCACCGAGTGGCACATGCTGCAGTGCTGCGCGGTGAACACCTGCTGACCGTGCTTGACCTGCGCCGCATCCTGGGCGGAGGCCGGGACCGCCCAGGCCAGCGCCACCATCACCCCGACGACCATCAACACCCGCTTCATACGTCCCCCCCAGAGGCCGCGGGGCGACAGAACCGTCCCAGCGGCAAGTCAGTCGAACCACCCGCGCACACACGTGCGCGGCAGCCGATCCTCGCCTGGAGCGGGCGCGCCGAACGGAGCTAAATGCGAAACAGCTGAGCCACGACGGGCGCGAGACGCGAGGCATCCTGCTCGCGAAGCGCCTGCGCGGCACGGGCCGCGATTCCCCGAACGACCTCGACCGTGAGGTCGTCCACCTGCTCGCGTTGAGCCGCACTCAGCGACGAAGTCTTCTTGCGAAGCCGCTGCAGCTCCGCGCGTGAAACCTCTTCGAAGCGGGCGTCCAATGCCTGAGCAACACTCCCCACGCCCACAGCCGAGGCAAACGCGGTGCCATCTGCCCGTCTCTCTCGAAAACCCGAGGAAAGCCGGGTCTCCACGGCCAGGATCGATCTGTCGCCAGCATACAAGAAAAGCAGAGACGACGAAAATCCGGCACGGGCCGCTGCCGGAAAGATGCCAGCTCCACCGATCTCACCTGCGGGCCCGGACGGGACCGGTCGGGCAGGGCATATCGCTGGCTGGGGAAGAGCAGAGAGGAAGGGGGCGGGAACCTAGGCCTGCGCGGGGCGCTTCTTGAACAGCCGGAACTTCGCGCCGTTCTCCACTTCGTTGGCGAGGTAGCAGATGTCGCTGCACTGGATCGAGAAGTGGTAGCCGAGCT
>CAYWNR010000491.1:0-1265 GCA_964459705.1 uncultured Gemmatimonadaceae bacterium
TCGCCGCCCACAAGCTGCGGTCGTTCTTCACGCTGCTCGGCATCATCGTGTCGGTCGCGTTCCTGGTGGCGGTGGTGGCGGTCATTCAGGGCATGAACGCCTACGTCCGCGACAACATCGCCGGCGCGATCGTCGGCACCAACGCGTTCCAGATCCGCCGCACGCCCATCGCCGTGGGCCTCGTGGACGACGACGAGATGCGCCGGCTCCAACAACGCCCAATCATCGCGCCGGAAGACCTGCCGTTCATCGAGCGCGCCATCCCGGACGCCCTTGCCATTGCCCTGCAGTCCGGGTGGCCAACACCCCAGGCTGATGTGAAGTGGCGCAACCGCACGGTGGGGGACGTGGCGGTGTTCGGTATCACGCCCCCGTTCCTCTCGGTGCAGGATTACACGATGGCCGCGGGGGAGCCGTTCACCGACATCGACGTGCGCGAGCGGCGGCCCGTCACGGTACTCGGGTGGGATGTCGCCGAGAAGCTCTTCGACACGCCGGACAGGGCAATCGGTAAGAAGATTCGCGTCCGCAACCAGCAGGTCACCATCAAGGGCGTCATCGCCAAGAAGGGGACCGTGCTCGGGCAGTCCTGGGACGGGTTCGCGCTCCTGCCGATCACGGTGTTCGAGGCGATGTACGGCCGGCGCCAGACCACGGTCATCTCGGTCAAGATGGAGCGGGCGGACCAGGTGGCCAGCGCCATGGCCCGCGCCGAGGAAGCCATGCGGATCGCGCACCACCTCCGACCCCGACAGGAAAACGACTTCACCGTGGATACCGCGGAGGGGCTGATCAAATTCTGGGAGAACCTGACGCGCGTGATCTTCACCGTCGTGCCGGCGGTGGTCGCGATCGGCATCGTGGTCGGCGGCATCGTCATCATGAACATCATGTTGATGTCCGTCCGGGAGCGCACGCGCGAAATCGGGATCCGCAAGTCGCTGGGCGCCCGGAACCGCGACATCCGGCATCAGTTCCTGGCCGAGTCCATCACACTCACCTCCGTCGGCGGCGCTCTCGGCCTCGCGGCGGGATTCCTGCTTGCGACGCTCGTGAAGGTCCTGTCCCCGCTCCCGGCGGTCGTGACGCTCTGGTCCGCGGTGCTGGCGCTCCTCCTCGGGGCGTCGGTCGGCATGCTGTTCGGCGTGTACCCGGCCACCCGCGCGGCGCGGCTGGATCCCATTGCGGCATTGCGGCATGAGTGACGGCGGGCCGACGGGCCGGCGGGCCGGCGGGCCGGCGCCCCCCCGGGCCTCCGCCGGGCC
>CAYWNR010000491.1:1275-3089 GCA_964459705.1 uncultured Gemmatimonadaceae bacterium
ACGACCCCGCCCGTCGGCCCGTCGGCCCGTCGGCCCGCCGGTGGAGGGGCTGAGCGGTGCGGTTCACCGCCCTCACCGAAGGCATCGCGCTCGCGCTCGACGCGATCGGCGCCAACAAGCTCCGCTCGGGCCTCACCGTGCTCGGCGTTGTGATCGGCGTGTCCACCGTGATGGCCATGGCCTCCATCGTGAACGGCATCCGCGGCCAGATCATCAACACGATCGAGGTGGTGGGCCCGACCACCATCCGGGTGATGCGGTTCTTCTCCTCGACCCCGGTGAATCCGGACCAACTGCCGCGCGAGGTCCGGATCCGGCCCAAGCTCGAGGCGTCCGAGGCGCGCGCGATCGCCGCGCTCCCGGAAATCGGCTACTCGTCCATCTGGGTCGCGGTGCTGGAGCGGCTGGAGTATGGTGCCGCACGCACCCAGCCCACCGTCATCTACGGCGCGGACGGCGAATTCATGGAGATTCTCGGCGGGGGCATCACGGACGGCCGCACGTTCACCCCAACCGAGGTGCGCGCCGGACGGGCCGTGGTGATTCTCGAGCTCGATGCCGCCGCCAAGGTCTTCGGCCGCATCAACCCACTCGGCAAGATCATGCGGGTCGGGGGCCGGCCGTTCACCGTGGTCGGGCTCTACCGGAAGCCCGAGAACATCTTCCAACCACCCGGCCAGGAAATCTCCGCGATCGTCCCCTATGAGGCCGCCAAGCGGTCCTTCCGGTACGACGAGGTCAACTCGCTCATCATTCTGGTGAAGCCGCGACCGGGGATCACCGTCGACCGCGCGATGGACCTCATCACCGTCCAACTGCGGAAGATGCGCGGCCTCCGTCCCGGAGAGCCCAACACCTTCGACATGGTCACGTCGGATCAGGTGCTGAGCCTGTTCGACAAGCTGACCGGCGTCTTCTTCCTGGTGATGATCGTGCTCTCGAGCGTCGCCCTGATGGTCGGCGGTATTGGCGTCATGGCCATCATGCTCGTCTCGGTCACGGATCGTACGCGGGAGATCGGGGTCCGCATGGCCCTCGGCGCCACCCGGCGAGAGATTCTGTGGCAATTCCTGGTCGAAGCCGCGACGCTCACCATGATTGGCGGGGTGATCGGTGTCGGGCTCGGGCTCGTCCTCGGCCAAGCGCTGAAGTCCCTGCTGCGACTGGAATCCGGCGTGCCGGTATGGAGCGCCGTGGTCGCCACCGTGGTGTCCGTCGTCATCGGCCTGGTGTTCGGCCTGATCCCGGCGAATCGGGCATCGCGAATGGATCCGGTGGAGGCGCTGAGACATGAGTGACGGCGGGCGGACGGGCGGACGGGCCGACGGGCCGACGGGCCGACGGGCCGACGGGCCGACGGGCCGAGAAGAAGCTACTCGCCGCGTCGCTTCGGACTCATGGACTCATAGAGGCGCCAGGTCACCTGACTCGCACGCTCCCGTAGAGAATGCACCTCAGCTGCCGCTGGCTCATCCAGATAGCCAAGATCCCTCGAGAGGCGGAGGGAATAGGACAGTTCCGACAAGGAGCCGACGGCAATGTCCAAATAGCGCCGGAACTCAGCTCTACCGCGCTTTGCCGAGCCTTCCGCGATGTTGGCGGCAGCCGAGAAGGAGGCCCGTCGAGCTTGAGAAACGAGCCCATATTTCTCCCCATCGGGGAATCGCCGGGTGATGCGATATACTGCGAGGGTTAGTTGGTGACACAACTGCCACGCCTCAAGCCTCTCGTACGGTTTCATGCGAGGATGCTAATGAGAGTCGCGCGAATCACTATCACAGAAGGAACGCTGGCAGTATCAGTACTGCGCCGGA
>CAYWNR010000492.1:0-3085 GCA_964459705.1 uncultured Gemmatimonadaceae bacterium
CGGCGCATTCGGCGTATCACCGCGCGCAGGTCAACACGCGGCTGCGGGCCCTTGGGCTCACACCGCCGCTGGTGGACTACATCGCGTGGCTGTGGCTCGAGCGGCCGGCGCCACAGTGGCCGGTTTGACCATCTCGCGCTTGACGGCCGCTTGACGTCTCCCGGCAAGCATGGTCCCACCCTTGGCGGTTCCACGATGCGCCCGCACGGCCACCGCGGTACCGATAGCGGCCCATGTGCCACGCTTTGCTGGGCACTCGAGGTCGTCGGCCTCCTTCGTCGCTCCGATCAGTCGAACCAGCGTGCCGGTGTCCTCAGCGCGTCGTCGAGTCGGTGCCGGTGTACACCACCCTCCCGCCCACGATCGTGTACAGCACCGTCGTTCCGAGAATCGAATCGGGTGGCACGGTCATGATGTCACGTGACAGCACCGTGATGTCCGCCCACTTCCCCGGCGTCAGCGACCCGCTCTCCTGCTCCTGGAATGCGACGTACGCGCCGTTCGTCGTGTACGTCTGGAGCGCCTGCTGCCGCGTGAGCTTCTGATCGGCGAAGAACGCGGAATCCGTGCCCACCATGTTTCGCGTCACGGTGCAGTGGAACGACGCGATCGGGCTGATCGCCTCCACCGGCACGTCCGTGCCGTTCGTCACCACGGCACCCGTCTGCCACAGCTTCTGCCACACGTACGCCCCCTCTTCCGCGCGCTGCATGCCGAGCCGCGGGAACACGTACGGCGCGTCCGAGCACTCGTGAATGCCCTGCATCGACGCCACCACGCCCATTTGTCCGAAGCGCGGGATGTCGCTGGGGTTCAGGTGCTGCGCGTGCTCGATGCGCCACCGCAGCGTGTCGCTTTGCACGTGGTGCTCCTGGAACACGGAGTCGAACACGTCCAGCGTCTCGCGATTCGCGCGGTCGCCGATGGCGTGCACCGAGATCTGAAACCCGTGCGCGATCCCGATCTCCGCGAGGTCCTTGATCCGCGACATCTGCGTGACGTTGAGTCCCGTGTTCGTCGGATCGTCGTCGTACGGCTGAAGCATCCACGCGCTGCGTGAGCCGAGCGCGCCGTCGGCCGTGATCTCGCCGATCGCGCGCACCGTGAGGTGCCCGTTCCCGTAGTCGATCATCCGGCGGGACAGGAGTGAATCGACATTGTCCGCCTGTACCTCGCCCTGGCTCACCAGGATGTAGAGCCTCAGCGGCATGTCTCCCTCGTCCACCATCTGCTTGATCGCGTCGATGGTCTCGAACGACTCGCCCATGTCCTGGAACGTCGTGACGCCGTTGGCGAGGGCGTTCTGCGCCGCCAGGTGGATCTGGTGGCGGAAGTCGGCCTCCGCTTCTTCTGGCGTGCGCGACGACAGGTACTCACCGAGCGTCCGGCGGATGAGCCCCTGTGCCCGATCCACCAGGATGCCGGTCGGCTTTTCGCGCGCGTCCTTGATGATCCTGCCGCCCGGCGGATTTGGCGTGTTGGGACCGATTCCCGCCAGCCTGAGCGCCGCGTCGTTGGCGATCAGGGCGTGTCCACTAGCGTGGCCGAGGATGACCGGGTTGTGCGGCGCCGCCTGATTGAGCAGGTCGTTCGTCTGGAAGCCCTCCACGACGCGCCCCGGCGACTTGTTCCACTTCTCCTGATGCCACCCGCGGCCCTGGATCCACTGCCCCGGCTTGGCCCGGTTCGCGGCGTCCGCAACCATCGCCGTGATGTCCTGCCACGTGGGAACGCCCATCAGGTTCAGCTCGCTCAGTCCTTCCCCCAATCCGGTGAAATGGCCGTGCGACTCGTTGAACCCCGGGATCGCGAGGTGTCCCTGGAGGTCGATCACCTTCGTATCGGCACCGACATACTGCTGGATGTCGGCATCGGAGCCCACTGCGGTGATCCGATCACCGGTGATCGCGAGCGCCTGGCCGGTGGCGTTCGTCGAGTCCATCGTGACGACCTTGCCGTTCCGGAGAACGAGATCGGCGGGGGCGACCCGGGCCGTGCACCCGGCGACGGCAAAGGGAAGGAGGGCGACGAGATACGGGAGAACGGGAAGCGATCGGCGAGTCATAGGAGTGGTCCGATGCGGTGGCAACGGTGGGTTGGAAGCGCGAAATAGACGGTTCTCACTGCGTTCGAACATCGGACGCGGGACGGCGCGGCGCCAGGGGGTCGCGCCCGCGAACCCGGGACTGTCATATTGTCGTCCCCAGCCCTCGTCCCACAGGAGACCGTATGAAGACCCCAACCGTCGCCGTGCTGGCACTCGTCCTTTCGGCGAGCCTCAGCGCCCAGCAGCCCGCCGCGCCCGCGAACCCCATCACCACCGCGTTCAAGGGACGGATCACCAGCTTGTCGCGCAACGTCGCGCAGGCATTCGACTCGATCCCCGAAGCGAAGTTCGGCTACAAGCCAACGCCGGCGCAGCTCACCATCGGGTACATCGCGCAGCACGTGGCGGAGGACAACTACCTCTTCTGCAACACGTTCGGCGACATGAAAGCCGACATCCCGGCAGACGAGGCGAGCACCCCCGACTCGGTCAAAGCGACCTGGCCCAAGGCGAAGCTCGTCGAGCAACTCAAGGCGTCGTTCGAGTTCTGCGACAAGGCAATCGAGCAGGTCACCGACGCGAGCCTTGCCGGACAGGCGTCGCTGACGTTCAGGGGCCGTACACGCGACGTGGGGCGGGCGGCGATGGTGCTCGGCCACGCCATCGATCTGGCCGACCACTACAGCCAGCTCGCCAACTACATGCGGCTGAACGGCATTCTCCCACCCACGGCGCTGCCGCGGCCGGCGCGTGGGGGCGGGGAGTAAGACGCGGGCAAAGACGGCTCGGCGCCGCGCCATCGACCGCACGTCGTTGTGGTGGATGAAGCGCGGCGCGGCGGCTGCTCTTACCATCGGTGGCGTAGCGCGGTAAGCTGGCACCGTCGCGCGGGCGGGCGCCCACCACAGCCCGGTGCGCCCCCTCGCACGGCAGCCACCTAAGGGAGCTCTGCACAAGTGCAGTGGCCTGGCCTGCCTGCTCCGCGCGTGGTCGGCGAGTGAACTCGCCGCTCGGCATCAGCCGCTGAAGCGGCGGCCG
>CAYWNR010000493.1:0-3085 GCA_964459705.1 uncultured Gemmatimonadaceae bacterium
GCGCTGCTGCGCTTGTTCAAGGGCTTCACGCGCGAACAGAGTACCTGATACTGCTAGACGCCCAGACGCCCAGACGCCTAGGTGCTATGGCCGCCTAGGCGTCTGGGCGTCCGAGCGTCTTGTCCGAGGAGACCAATGGACAGCCACGTCATCGCGCTCTTCATCCCGATCCTGGCGCTTTCGATTCCCGTCGCCGCGGTCGTGTTGCATGGCATCCAGAAGGTGTGGAAGCTGCGCCTCGAAGAGGCGCGATTGCGGGCTGGCTCCGCCGCGGCCGGGGATTCGGCCGAGTTCGAGGCGCTGCGCGGTGAGGTCGCAGACCTGCGTCATGAATTGGCCGAGGTGCAGGAGCGGCTCGATTTTACCGAACGCGCCCTCGTGCAGGGTCGGGAGCCCGCTCGCCCACCCGGCAACGGCGCACCCAGATAGGCCGGCCGACACCGGACGACAAGACGCTCCGACGCTCGGACGCCCAGGACCGACAACCCCCCTAGGCGTCTATGCGTCTGGGCGTCTGTGCGTCTAGCGGTGCGGCCTGCCGCTCCACCTCGGCCGTGACCGCGTCCGTCAGTGACGCGAACTTGCGCCGGAACCGGCGGGTTGCCGCCGTCCAGATGGTCCGGGCTGCGAGGAACCCCGCGCCGGCAGCCGTCCCCCCGATCAGGAGTCCGCCGGCGAGACCCGGTTCCAGGGTCGCGCCCGTGATGAGGCCACCGAGGACGGCCGCGCAGGCCGGGACAAGATAGGCGATGACGGCCGAGCCGGCGCGGTCGGCGAGGATCTGTACGTGCGTGCGGCCGCCGGTTGGACGGACGACCACCGTCACCTGGGTGGTCTCCCCCCACGACTTCCATTCCAGGCCGTTCAGCACTTCACTCGTCGCTCCGGGCTTCCGCATGACCCGGCGGATGGCCTCCACGACGTCACCGTAGCGCTCGCGTGGAAGCTCACCACTCGCCTCATGCACGGCGCTGAAGGCGGTTGGTCCTCCGAAGATCCGCGCGGCCGTACTCGGCGCGTCGGTTCCAATGAGCGCGGCTGCCCGGGCTACCAGGTCCGGAGCGATCCCGACCTCGCGGGCGATTCGCTCGATCTCGGCGAGGGACAAGCCATCACCGGCTTCGGGCGCGGCGGATCCTGCGTCGAACTGCGCCGCCTTCCGGAGGATCAGCGCGACTTCTTCATCGGTGTAGCGGCGCGGCAGGTTGGTCATGCCAATCAGGTCGTCGGAAGAGAGAGAAGAATGCGACGTCTGGATGCCCAGACGCTCAGACGCCTAGGCGGTTCTCGGTCCGTGGCGTCTAGGCGTCTGAGCGTCTAGCCGCTAGGCGTCTGTCGTAATCTGCCGGATCAACTCCTCGCGAACGGTTGCGGCGCGGTCGGTATCCACCTGGCAAGTGCCCGCCGCGTCGTGGCCGCCCCCGCCGTACTTCAGTGCCAGATTCCCGATATGGCTCTTCGAAGAACGGTTCACGATGGACTTCCCGATCGCGAACACGACGTTCTGCTTGGCACGGCCCCACATCACATGCATCGAGATGTTGCATTGCGGGAACAGCGCGTACACCACGAACCGGTTGCTGGCGTAGATCGTTTCCTCGTTCCGCAGATCCACTTCCACCAGGCTGCCGTGGACCTTGGCGCAGCGCTTGATCTGGTCCTGGAACGGTTGCTGGTGTTCGCGGTACAGCGCCACGCGTTCCGCCACGTCGGGCAGTTCGAGCACTTCGTCGACGTCGAGCCGGCCGCAGGCGTCCACCAACTTCATCATCAACTGGTAGTTCGACACGCCGAAGTCGTGGAACCGGCCGAGGCCGGTCCGCGAGTCCATCAAGAGCCCAAGCAGGATGTAGCCTCGGGGATCGAGGATCTCCTCCCGGGTGAGTTGCGCCGAGTCCAGCTTGTCCACTGCGGCGAGCATGGCCTCCGAAATGTCGGGGAACGCGGCCCGTCCGCCGAAGTGCGTGAACACGACGCGCGTGACCGACGGCGCGTCGGGGTCGAGCACGAGGTTCGGCTTCGTCCCGCCGATGCGGACCGCTTCGCTCGCGTGGTGATCGAGTACGAGGTGGGCCTTCGGGGAGTAGGGCACGTTGGTCGTGATGTCGCGGTCGGTGATGGCGACCTTTCCGTCCTGCACGTCCTTGGGGTGCACGAACAGGATGTCGTCGATCAGGTCGCGGCTCTTCAGCAGCACGGCGGAAGCCACGCCGTCGAGGTCGCTGCGGGTCACGAGGCGATAGTGCTCGGCCACGGGTCGTCTCCCAGCGGAATTGGAAGGCCGAAACATGAACCGCGCCGGCCAACAGTGCCAGGTTGGGCCGATCGACCCACCGGCGCGTGTCTCCGGTGCTAGTGGCCTGTGGACCCGAAGCCACCTCGCGACCGGCCGGGATCGGCTTCCGCTTCCTCCATTATGGGAAACTCCAACCGCACGAACACCGCCTGCGCGATCCGTGTCCCTGCCGACAAGGTCACGGGCTCGTCTCGCAGGTTGTGGACGAGAATCCCGATCGGACCGGCGTAGTCCGCGTCCACGAGTCCAGGCGAATTGGGCAAGATCAGTCCAAACTTGAGTGCCAAACTCGACCTCGGCAGGATGAGCATCGCGAGGCCTCCCGCACGGTCGTGCGGCAGATCGGTTGCCAATTGGAACCCGCAAGGCAGCACCCTGGTTTCCCGCGGACCTATTGTCTCGTCCTGAGACGTCGCGAGATCGAAGCCGAAGGACCCTGAGGTGGCGCGGGTGGGGAGTTGAGCGGCGGCGGAACGGCGCGCAAGCGAGATAGTCGTCATGGGATGGTCGGGGTTGGAGCCGAGGGCAAAGTACGGCGTCGTGGCTTGCCCGTCATCCCTCCACGCGTGCCTCCCGCAACGCCCTGCTACTACGTGCGGTGTTTTTCCTACGCCGCTGCCCGCTCACGGGCGTACCGTCGGCGTATGCTCGCCCGCATTCGCTCGGCCGCCGTCCTTGGCGTGGATGCCTATCTGGTGGATGTGGAGACCGACATCGCCCACGGCCTCCCCACCTTCGTCACCGTCGGCCTGCCGCAGGGGGCGGTGAAGGAGGCGCGCGAGCGCGTCT
>CAYWNR010000494.1:0-3079 GCA_964459705.1 uncultured Gemmatimonadaceae bacterium
TGGTGGCCTACAGCTACCAATTCGGCGGCGCCGAGGTCCGGGTGTACGGCTATGGCCCATCGTTCTACGGCGGTGGCGCGTCGCCGCCGAACTACTCCATCAAGGTGCTCGGCTACAACTACGAGACGGTCCGGGCCATCGCCGAGGATCTCGGGGAGCGCCTGAAACGGTTCTCCCGGATCCGGGACGTGGACGTCAACTCGGCCGGCGGCTGGTACACGCGCGACAAGGCGACCGAGTTCGCGCTGGCGCTGGACCGCGAGCGCCTGGGCGTGCACGGCCTCACGGCGCAGGACGTCGTGTATCAGGTGGGGGCGGCTGTGCGGGGAACCGTGCAGCGCGGCTTCGTCCGGGTCGGCGGTGACGAGCTGCGGTTTGACGTCAAGCTCGAGGGATCGGACGCCGTGGACGCCATCGAGCTGCCGGAGCTCCTCATCCAGACGCGCGACGGACGGGCAGTGAGGCTTGGTGACGTCGCCACGATCCGCGAGCGGGAGGTGTTGAACCGCATCGAGCGGGAAAACCAGCAGTATCAGCGCTATGTGAGCTACGAGTTCCGTGGGCCGAGCAAGCTGGGCGACCGCGTCCGCGACGCTGTGATCGCGGCGACGCGCCTCCCGGAGGGATACACCATCGAGGGCCAACAGGACTGGAAGTGGTCTACGGAGGAGCAGCAGCAGATCTGGCTCGTGTTGAGCGTCTCGCTGGTGCTGATCTACATGGTGACCGCCGCGCTGTTCGAGTCCCTCCGTCAGCCATTCGTCGTGCTGTTCACCGTCCCCATGGCGCTGATCGGCGTGTTCATGCTTTTCTATTGGACGAACGCCAGCTTCACGCGGGAGGCGTGGATCGGGGTGATCACCATGGGAGGGATCGTGGTGAACAACGCCATCCTCCTCGTGGACCACGTGAACCAACGCCGCAGGCGCGACGGACTCTCGCTCCGCGACGCCGCCGTCCAAGGCACGCTGGAACGGGTGCGTCCGATTCTCATGACCAGCTTCACGACCATTTTCGGGCTGTTGCCGCTGGTGCTCTTCAGTGAGTCGGCGGATTCGAACATCTGGAACGCGCTGGGCCTGTCGTTGATCGGTGGGCTAGCGAGTTCGACGCTCCTCGTGCTGACGGTGACGCCGGCGTTGTATCTGCTCGTGGAGCGGGGGCTGGAGAAGCGGAGGGCGGCGGTTGGTGAGCCGGTGGCGGTGACTTCGTAGGGCAACCGGCCTACCCTCTTACGACCCGATATCTCACAACGAGCCCCACTCCCAGTTCGTTGTGCTCCACGCCCCAAATCGCCTCGCTGCCGATAACGTGGACTTGGAGCCGCTTCGGAACCGTGACCGTTCCCAAGTAACCGCCATCGGCCGCGAAGACGGCCCAAGGGACGAGGCTGTCGAGTGTGTGGGCGGGCTCTTCCACCCAGAGTCGGTCGGCGGGATCGAAACGCAGGTCGTCATAGGCGGGCCAATTGTCTGGGAATTTGATGGTCGCGAGCATCTCGGCGTAGAGCTTGCGGAACTCCGGGCGCGCGCGCGGATTGTCGTACTGAGCGCTGTACGCCTCGCGGTCGGTCCCGGTGGCCGGCAGCGGCGCGACCGTACGCCGAATGCTCGAGACAAAGCGCGCCTCGGGCGTGTACCGATAGAGGTCGATCACGTAGGGATCGCCCACTCCGACGGCCACCCGGCCGTCAGGTGCGACGTCGAAGTGCGGCCCGCGCGGAAACGGCGCTCTTCGGACAAACACCATCCCGTTCCCTCGGTAGACGACTTCATCCTGGGCCGGGCCACCGGTCAACGTATCGATGACCTGACCGCCCATACTGAGCCGGGCGAGCCAGAACGTGCCTTCCGTCTCAGGCTCTGGCGTCGTGGAGTAGCCGGTCCCAATGAGAAGCATCAGCGTGCTATCGTCCAGCACGCGTAGTCCTTCGCGTATGAATGCGATCGACCGATCGACCGTTGCGGTACGCACCACGTGGCCATCTCGGCCGAAGTACGTCAGCCGTCGCAACCGCCAGTCGAAGGTGAGAAGCCCGCCGGGCGTCGCGATCAGTTCCGCCGGGAAGCGGAACTCACCGGGGCCCTCGCCCTCTCCGCCGAACTGGCGCACGAAGCGCCCCTGCGGATCGTAGGCCTTGATGATCTTGTCGCCCCCGTCGAGCACGAACACGGTGTCCCCCGGAGTGACCGCAACCGCAACGACCTGGTTGAATGTGTATTCCGGCGCACCTTCCACTTGGCCGATGCGCAGGTCCTCCACCAACCGCCACTCACGCCCCTCCGTCCAGTGCCCGGTCGGTCCGCTGGTCACGAGGCGGACGCCGGCGCTGTCGCGCACAATGCCGGCCGAATTGCCGTCTCCGAGCCCGCACCCGGTCGCAAGGGGGCCGGGCAGGGCGAGCATCGATAGCACCATCGCTCGGTGCGTGATCGCACCCATTGTCGCGGATAGGGGTCCATCATTCCTCATCTTGCCCTCCGGTCCCTTGCGCTACCGCCCAGATCAAGTCGTGTGATCGTGTATCATTCGCCATCCGTCCGGCTCGTGTCGTAGCACCACGGTAAACGGCCCCGTGGCCGTCACCGAGTCTCCCTGCTCGAGCACGTACCTGGCCGTGGCGATCGCATACTCGGCATCCAGCGGGCGGACAACGAGGTCGGTGAAGCGGAGGGAGTCGCGCTCGGCGCCGGGTTGGAAGCGGGGCGCGTAGCGCGCGCGGATGGCGTCGTACCCGTAGATGGGCCCCTGAGCCGTCATGAACGTCGTGGCCGAGTCCTGCGCGTAGGTGACCATGAAGCCGTCGAGGTCACCGGCGTTCCAGGCGCGGGCGGACTGATCGAGCAGCGTCCGCAACTCAGGGGTCGGGTCCGCGACGGGGGCGGGTGTCGGGGCGCAGCCGATCAAGACCGCGCTGAGTACCATGACGAGTCGCATTGTCCCGGCCTCTCTCAAGGTCGTGCAAAGTGCTCCGTGACTGCCGTGACTCCTATCTGCCCCTGTCCCCGTTCTCACCGTCCGCGGTATAGAGCCTCCAGTTTCCTTGGACACTGAATTGGGATAAGTCTCAGGGGTCCGA
>CAYWNR010000495.1:0-3066 GCA_964459705.1 uncultured Gemmatimonadaceae bacterium
GCGCTCTCATGGGGACCGCCCCAGTCGGAAGACCACCACGTGCAGCTCGCCGGTCTCGTCTGCGTGGATCCCCAGGACGTAGTCCACGCCAACCTCGAGCACCGACACGTATTTCGGTAGAAGGATGTCCGCAACTTCAGAACCGGCCGGCCGTACCCCCCGCAATACCGTCGTCGTGTCACCCGAGAACGACAGGCTCGCCCATAGGATCCCCTCGGGATCCGCCGCGAGCGCAGAGTAGGGTGGCAGATACTTGGGACGCGGCAGTCCGAGCATCCAATCGCGCGTTGCCCGGTCGACCGGCTGGGCCAGCTGCCACAGGCGCTCGTCCACCGCATGCTCCCAAAGCGGCTGCGTGACCTCCCGGCCTACGCTGCCGACGCCGACGCTGCCCACGCGCAAGCCGGTCGAATCGTACACATCGACGGCTGCGGATTCCGCCGTTCCGACGTAGAGCACGCCGGGCGCTACGGCCATCTTCGTCAAGCGACCGAGCACCTGGGTCTCCCCAACAGAAGCATCCCCGGCTTCTTGGGTGACCCGCCCACGGTCGTCCAGAAAATCCAACCGCCCTCGATACATGGGAGAGCGTCCGTCACTCGTCCCACTGACTGGCTCGGACGGAAGCCGGAGCGCGGCCAGCGGACCTCCCGGGGCACACGCCAACAGGAGTGGTGGCATTCGGTGTTCACCCATCGGGATTCGGTCCTGGTGCACCATCCATCCTCGGCGATCGAGTACCGTGAGGCGGCTCAGCTGAGTATCCCACACCAGGACCGTATCCGCCGCGCACTGCCCCAGCCAGTTGACCTGACCGAACTCCCCCGGCCCTTCTCCAAACCGGCCGAACGACGCCACCTGGCGGCCCGCCTCATCGAAGTAACGCACCGCTCCCCCGTGCAGGTCGCCGATCACGACCGTGCCGTCGCTCAGGCGCGTGGCGCCCGCCGGGATCGTGAAGTTGAGGTCGCCCGCGGCGGAGGCGCCGGGGATGTCGGTCACGATCGAGTCCGCACGCCAGACCCGCGGCGCCCCCACGTCCCGGTGCCCTTCTCCGGGATGACAGGAAGCCGAGGGCAACACGACAAGCAGACACAGAAGTCGATATCTCATGACACTGCCCCGGTTCTCCACGTGATGGCGGGCGCGGGGGCGACGACGGGACCGCGCCCCGACGCCCCCCACGGACCGCGACGATCATGGCGCTCGCCGCCCGGTCAGCACGTGGCTGTCGCAGCCTCCGTGCAACCAACGACGGTCCATCCGAACCGGCGGCGACTCCCGACCTCCGTCCAGCTATTAATGTGGGGCGCAGCCGCAGGAGCGCTACTACCAGGACTAGTAGGTCTGGATCGGATCGGGGGTGGAGGTCGGAATCGGAACCACACCGGCCCCCCCAGTGATCCTCAGGCCTGACCCTCGCGTCCGACGGAAAGTCCTCGTGCCCCCCGAAACTTCTCGCCCCGCTCCTCCGTACCACCTCATGGCCCTCGCATTCCCTCAACCGAGCCCACATCTTCGAGCCCGTGTTCGAGACCGTCCGCCCCACACTCCCGATCCTGGTGGCCGCCATTGCCCTCGCCGGATGCAATCCTGGCGCGGACGAGGCGAAGCGGCAGCGCGAGGCCTGCGACGCTGGGGACACCGCGGCCTGCAACGCGTTCGCGCGCAAGCTCCAACAGGGCGACCACGTACTCAGGGACGTCGCGCGCGCCGCGGGGTTGTTCCAGCGCGCGTGCGACGACGGTGTTGCCGACGCCTGTGCCACGCTCGGCACGATGTACCTGCGCGGTTCAGGGCTGGATGTCGACTCCGCGCTCGCGGCCACGCTGTACGAGCAGGGATGCGACGGAGGGGCCGTGGTGGGCTGCACCCGCCTCGGCATCCTGCTCCGGGACGGCGATTCGGTGACGGCCAATCCCGCGCGCGCCGCCGAGCTCTTCCGCCGGGCCTGTGACGGAGGCGAGCTGGAGGGCTGTTCCGACCTCGGCGCCCTGTACGCCGAGGGTGAGGGGGTGGCGTCCGATCCCGTGCGCGCTGCCGAGCTCTTCCGCCAGGCCTGCGATGGCGAGGTATCGGACGGCTGCCTCGGCCTAGGAGGACTGTACGCCGAGGGCATGGGCGTCTCGCAGGACCCAGACAGTGCCGCCACGCTGTTCAAACAGGCGTGCGACGCAGACAACGCCGCGGGGTGTTTCCGACTCGGCACCGCCTACGCGGCGGGTGCGGGTGTGGACCAGAGCTTCGAAAAGGCGGCCGAGCTGTATCAACGGGCGTGCCGCAGCCGGCACGGCGAAGCATGCTACCGTCTCGGCGTTCTCTATCAGAATGGCACCGGCGTCGATCGTTCGACCGGCCGGGCCACCGCCTACGTCGCTCGCGCGTGCAACTACGGGTACGCCGAGGCGTGCCCCGGGAAGGGCGGGTCATGATGCCGCCGGCCAACGCGCTGCTCACCGCCCGCAACCTCACAAAGCACTACCGGAACGTCGTGGCCTTGAACGACGTGAGCTTCGACATCTCCGAAGGGATCACCGGCATTCTCGGCGAGAACGGCGCGGGCAAGACCACGGCCATCAAGCTCTTCCTGGGCTTGCTTCCGCCCACGTCGGGCTCGGCTAGGGCACTCAGTCAGGACGCGTCCGAGAGCGTGAGCGTCCGCGCGCGGCTGGGCTACATGCCGGAGCACGACTGCCTGCCGACGCACGTGAGCGCCGCCGAGTTCCTGACGCACATGGCGGAGGTGAGCGGATTGCCACCCAGCGCCGCCCGCACGCGCGCCGCCGACACGCTGCGTCATACCGGGTTGTTCGAGGAGCGGTACCGCGCGATGAGTGGCTACTCAACCGGGATGAAGCAGCGCGTGAAGCTGGCGCAGGCCCTGGTGCACGACCCCGCGTTCGTGTTCCTCGACGAGCCCACGGCCGGGCTCGATCCGGTCGGGCGCGAAGAGATGCTGGCGTTGGTGCGGAAGACGTACCGCGAGTTCGGCATCAGCGTGTTGTTCTCGTCGCACCTCATGGCCGACGTCGAGCGCACCTGCGACCGCATCATCGTGCTCCAGGC
>CAYWNR010000496.1:0-3060 GCA_964459705.1 uncultured Gemmatimonadaceae bacterium
CTGTGCTCTGTGGGTAGCGTGAAACGTGAAACGTGAAAGGTGAAACGTGAGAAAAGCCGTGAAGCGTGAAACGAGAGACGTGAAACGCTATCTCCGACGCTGGGGCAGTTCCGTCTCACGTTTCACGTCTCACGTTTCACGGCTGTATCCACGTTTCACGTTTCACGTTTCACGATAGACCCCGATGCCATTCCCTCCCTCTCTGCCGATTCCCGAGCCGGTCCTTGCCATCGCTCGGAGGCTCGAGGAAGCCGGGCACGAGGTCTGGTGCGTCGGTGGCGCCGTCCGCGACAATCTCCTGAAGATCCCAAATAGTGATTTCGACCTCGCCACGGCGGCGACGCCCGACATCGTTCAGAGGCTCTTCAAGCGAACAGTGCCGGTGGGGGTGGCGCATGGGACGGTGGCGGTGTTCGATCCGGCGGGGGACCTCCATGAGGTGACGACGTACCGCCGCGACGTGCAGACCGACGGCCGGCACGCGGTGGTGGAGTTCGGCGCGTCGCTGGACGACGACCTCGCTCGGCGCGACTTCACGATCAACGCCATCGCCTACCACCCGCTGAAACACGAGTGGCGGGATCCGTTCAACGGCAAAGCCGACCTCGACGCCGGCGTCGTGCGGGCGGTGGGTGAGCCTCGGGCGCGCATCCGCGAGGACTACCTGCGCATCGTGCGCGCCCTCCGGTTCGCCGCCCGCTTCGGTTTCACGATCGACGAGGAGACGTGGGACGCCGCGAAAGCGGAGGCGGAAGGACTAGGGCACCTCTCAGCCGAGCGCATTCGCGATGAGTGGTTCAAGGGCATTGAGACCGCCCAGAAGCCGAGCCACTTCGCGCAGCTTTGGGCTAACGTCGGCGCCCTGCAGCGATGGCTCCCGGCCTGCGCACAGCGCACAGCGCACAGCGCACAGTCCCAAGTCCTGGATCGCTTTGCACCCCGTGACGCCGTCCTCATGACGGCGTTCTTGTCCTCCGATCCGGCGGCTACGCTCACGCGGTTGCGGTGCTCGAACGCGGAGATCGAGCGCGGGCGGCGGATCGGCATGTACCGGGATGCGTGGCCGACCGTGGTGACTGACCTGTCCGTGCGACAGTGGATGGCCGAGGTGGACGTGGCGGTGGACGACCTGCTGGCGATGGCGGTCGCCGAGGGATGGGGTGGGGAGTTGGCGGAAGTCGCGGCGCGAGTACGGGCCTCCAAGGCACCGCTGCACATCTCCGACCTTGCCATCACCGGCAAGGACATCATGGACCTGGGCGTGCCCCAGGGGCCCGATGTGGGGGTCCTGCTCGAGGCGTTGCTGGACTGGGCGATTCAGCATCCCGAGTCGAACACCCGCGAGGCGCTGCTGCGCCAGGCGACGTCGCTCACGGCGGAGCTGCCGATCCCTGAGGAGCTGAAGCGTCGGATCACCGGGCACATGCAGAAACCCGAAGGCATATGACCCCGCTCGTCTTCGCGCTGATCGCGGCCGGAGCGAACGTGGCGGGCGGCCTCGCGGTCACCCGGAGCGCCCATCGCGGTCTCAAGGTCATCGAGCTGTTCGTGGCGTTCGGGGCCGGGTACATGCTGACGGTGGCGTTGGCGGAGATGCTGCCCGAAGCGTTCGACCGGGGCGGGTCTTCGGCGGCGCTCTACGTGCTCGCCGGCTACCTCCTGGTGCATCTGAGCCAGCACACGCTCACGCCGCACTTCCACTTCGGTGAAGAGACGCACCGCGTCTCGCACGCGGCCGGCGTGTCGGCCCTGATCGGCCTCCTGCTCCACACGTTCTTCGACGGGGTCGCAATCGCGAGTGGGTTTGCGGTGAGCACGCAGCTCGGGTTGCTCTTGTTCATCGCGATCTTCCTGCACAAGCTGCCGGAAGGGGTGACCATCTCGAGTATCCAGATCGCCGGTGGCACGGCGCCGACGCGGGCGTTGGCGAGCGCGGGGATGCTGGGTGTCGCGACGGTCATCGGCGTCCTGGCCACCGACTACGTGGGCGTCTTGGTCAACCACGGACTTGCGTTGTCTGCCGGAGTTACGATCTACGTGGGCGCATCCAATCTCGTGCCTGAGTTTCAGGGGAAGCGAGGGTGGCAGTTGCCCGCGACGTTCTTCCTTGGAGCGGCGGTGTTTTTTGTTACTCGGGCTGGGATTGGGCTCGTGCTTGGTTCGTGAAATGGGAAACTGACGTGAAACGGGAAACGGGAAACGTGGAACTGACGTGAAGCGTGAAACGTGAAACGAGGCTATGGAGAGTTGCGATTTTGCAGACCTTTGATGAAGCCGATGAGGAGACTCGTGCAGCGTTTTGTGAGTGCGTCGATCTTGTGAAACGCGTCGGTTCCGATGATGCCGACGTCGTGGGCGAGCTCGAGTTCGACTCCCAGCTCGTAGGCCGACCCGAGGGAGATGTGAGCACATCGCAGGAGCTGCGCGGTCGTGGCAAGCCCGTACCCCTCAGCGAGGTTGGCCGGGATCGATATGGCCGCGCGCCGAATCTGGTTGCTGAGCTCGGAGTGCCCCCGAAAACGGTTCGCTTTTGTCACCATGTACGCGGACCGCGAGAGTTCCGTAGCAACCTTCCAAACATCAAGCGAGCGGAACCGATGCATGGCCCCATGATAAGGCGGTACTTCCCAAACCCCCGTCATCGAACCAACGCCACCCCAGCCCAAATGCCGCCCCGAACCGCATCGTTTCACGTCTCACGTTTCCCGTTTCACGTCTTCTCCACGTTTCACGTTTCCCGTTTCACGTGATGGCGGATTTCGCCATCATCGGCGGTGGGATCGTCGGCCTCTCCATCGCCCGTGCCTTCGCCCTCCGGGGCGGTGCAGGGCAGATCACCGTATTCGAAAAGGAGCCCCGTCTCGCCGCCCACGCCTCCGGCCGCAACTCCGGAGTGCTGCATTCCGGCATCTACTACGCGGAAGGTTCCCTCAAGGCCCGCATCTGCGCCGAGGGTGCAAGGAGCATGGCGGCCTACTGCGACGAGCGCGGCCTCCCCATCAGGAGGGTCGGAAAGCTCATCCTCCCAACCCGCGCCGAGGACGGGACGCGGCTCGAGAT
>CAYWNR010000497.1:0-3059 GCA_964459705.1 uncultured Gemmatimonadaceae bacterium
TGGAACGGCAGCGGACGGACCTCGAGCAGCTCGAGGCGCGCCAGGCGGATGCGGCCGAGGCCCACGCCGCCGCGACGGCCGCCCTCGACGAGGCGACGCGCCGTGCCGAGAGTGCCCGCAACGCGGCGCGGGAGAGCCAGAACGCCGCGGACGACGCCCGCCGCGTGCTGCAGCGACTCGAGCGTGAGGTCGCCGAGTTGGACGGCGCGGCCACGCGACTCGCCGACCGCGTCGCCCAGGGAAGCGAACGCCTCGAGTCTGCGACCCGTGAAACCGCGGACGCCGAACGTGGCTACCAGCTGCTCGTGGATGACCTCGCCGCGCGGCGCGCCACGCTCGCGGAGCTCGAGGCGCAGCAGGAAGCGGCGCGGGAGCGCCGCGTGCATTGGCAGGTCGAGGAGGCCCAGGTCTCGGCACGGGAAGTCGCGGCGCGCGAACGAGAGGAACGGGCCCAGTCGGAGTGGGATGCGGCCCATGCGGAAATCGCCGCGCTGGAGGAGGAGCTCGGAACGGTCGACCGTGACACGGGTGGCCTGGCGGAGCAGCGCCAGCTGTGGATCGACACGTTGGCCGATCGCCACGCGACCGCACAGGAGTTGGCAACCGCGTCCACCGCGGCGCAGGCGGACGTCGAGCAGGCCGATACCGCCCTCGCGGCCGCCGAGCAGGCGGTGGCCGAGGCGCGTGCGACACTCGAGGCCGTGTCCGAGCGCGCGCACCGAACGGAGGTCGAGCGCACCGAACTCGACGGCCGACGGCGCGCATTGATCGACCGGATCGAGGCGGAATGGCGCCGCCCACTGGCCGCGTTGCTGGCGTCGGCCGAAGAAGTCGAGGGTGACCCCGACCTCCTCCAGCAGGAGGCGGAGCGCCTGGGCGAACAGCTCAATGCCATGGGTCCCGTCAACCCACTCGCCGTCGAGGAACACGCCGAGGAGGTGCAGCGACTCGACTTTCTGACGACGCAGCGGGCGGACCTGGTCGAGGCACGGGACAAACTCCAGGGCGCCCTGGCCGAGATCGAAACGACCGCGCGCGCGATGTTCGTCGAGACCTTCGCCGCCATCCGGCAGCACTTCCACACCGTATTCCTCACGCTGTTCGACGGTGGAGATTGCGATGTGCGGCTGGCCGACGAGAACGACCCGTTGACCAGCGACATCGAGATCGCCGCGTCGCCGCGTGGCAAGCGCACCCAGCGCATCCACTTGCTCTCGTCGGGAGAGCGCGCCCTGGTGGCGATTGCCCTGCTCTTCTCCATCTACCTCGCCAAGCCGAGTCCGTTCTGCCTGCTGGATGAGGTGGACGCGCCCCTGGACGACGCGAACGTCGCCCGGTTCATCCGACTGCTGCGAGAATTCAAGCAGGACACACAGTTCATCGTGATCACGCACAACCCGCGGACGATGCAGGTGGCGGACGCGGTCTACGGGGTCACCATGCAGGAGCCCGGCGTCTCCACGATCGTCGGCGTACGGTTGGGCGAGCGGGAGACGGTCTGATCCGTCGAGCGGCGCTGACCATGGCGCTGCTGCTGGCCGGCAGCGTGTCCGCGGCGGCGCAGCGACCTACCGTCTCCGGCGCCGTACCCAGGGTGCTCGCGCGCGATAGTCTGGCACCGCTGTGGCTCTTCGCCCGCGCAGACGTGCCGCTCGACACGGTGCGGCAGTGGGTCACCGACCACGGCGGCGCTGTGCGACGTCGGAGCCGCTGGCTCCACGCGGTCTCGGCCGTCCTCCCCCGCGCGGCGGTCACCGCGGTCGCCCAACTCCCCTTGCTCACGCGCGTGCAGCCGGTTGCGCGATTCCGGCGGGCGCAACCGGACACCGTGGTAGCGGCCTTCCCAGAGGCCGCCGCCCTGCCGTTCGGGACGACGGCCGGGCCGGACACGTTGTACGGCAATTCCGCCATGCCGCTCCGTCTCCTGCGGCTCTTTCCACTCGTGTCCGCCGGCCTCGAGGGGTCGGGCGTGCGCATCGCCATCCTGGACACGGGCTTCGAGACCGACCTCTCGCCCTTCGCGGGCACCACCGTCGCGGGCCAGTATGACTTCGTGTTCAACGACTCCGTCGTGCGGAACGAGGCGGCTGACGCGCCGGGCGCGTCGTCGCACGGGACGTCCGTTTGGTCGCTGCTCGGCGCCCGCGTGCCCAACGTCCTCATCGGGATCGCTCCGGCGGCCGAGTACCTGCTGGCCAAGACCGAGGACATCCGTTCGGAGACGCGCCTCGAAGAGGATAACTACGTCGCGGCCCTGGAGTGGGCCGACTCGCTGGGTGCCCGGATCGTCAGCTCGAGCATCGGCTACCTCACGTTCGACGACGGATCGGGATACGTGCCAAGCGACCTGAACGGCGACATCGCGGTGACGACGCAAGCGGCCGACGCCGCGGTCGCCCGCGGCATGGTAGTGTTGACCGCCATGGGGAACGAGGGTCCCGGCACGGGCACGCTGATCACCCCGGCTGATGGCGATTCCGTGCTCGGGATCGGCGCCGAGGATTCGACCGGCACCGTCGCGACCTTCTCCTCCCGCGGACCCACCGCCGACGGTCGCATCAAGCCGGATCTGGTCGCGCCTGGCGTGTCAATCTGGATGGCGGTGCCCACCGGGGCCGGCGGTGTGACCTATGGCCGTGGCAGCGGCACTTCGTTCTCCACGCCGATTCTCGCGGGGGCGGCCGCGCTCTTTCTCGAGGCACATCCGGGCTACGATCCGATTGCCCTCCAGAGCGCGTTCAAGGCGGCTGCCGACCAATCAACGGCGCCGGAGAACGCGCGCGGGTGGGGAAGGCCGGACGTGCTCGTCGCGACCTCGTTCCCCCAGGGCGTGGTGGTCCTCGAACCCGGCGACACGCTCGACGCCATCAATCCGCGGTTCGTCTGGACCGTGCCCGACGCACCGACCCTGGCGCGCCCGTTCGCCTATCGGCTCCGCGTGACCAGGACGGGGGGAACTGTCGTCTTGCTCGACACGCTTGTCACGGATACGAGCGCGGTGCTGCCAACGACCCTCCACGGCGGCGTCCAGATCCAGTGGACACTCACGGCGACCTCGG
>CAYWNR010000498.1:0-3052 GCA_964459705.1 uncultured Gemmatimonadaceae bacterium
CTGCTGGTGCTGGACGAGCCCGAGCAGCGGCTCGACGTGCGCGGCCGGGCCTGGCTCATCGACAGGCTGCTCCGGGAAAAGGCCACCGATACGGCCGTGCTGATCGCGTCGCACGATCCGGAGCTCATCGCGGCGGTGGCCGACACGCAGATCGAGCTGGGCGGACGCGCGTGACCGCCGCCGTGGCGGTGCCCCGGGCACGCGCGTGGCGCACTCGGCTCTACCGCGCGCGGCGACGGCACCGCGACCGATCCCTGGGCGAAACGCTCACGAACCTCTACATGCTGTTATGGGTCGTCGCGGTGTACGGCGGCGCGCTCATTACGACGGTGCAGGACCACCTGCGATCGCCGGCTGGGGCGGCGGGCGTCGTGGCGGAGCGGTACTGGATTGCCGTCGCCGTGCTGCTAGCGGGCGCCGGGTTGGCGTGGCAGGGAATGCGCGCGCTGGGACCGTTGCTGGCGACGCCGGCGGAACAGGCCTGGGGGCTTTCCACCCCCATCGATCGGCGTGGCTGGTTGTTGCCGCGGTTCGTGGCGGTCCTTCTTGCGGGCGCCGTCGGCGGAGCGATCGCGGCGATGATCGTCATCGTGCTGGGGCTGCGCGGTGGCGGCCTCGGCACGGCCGCTCTGGCCGGTGGCGCCTGCGGTGTGTTTGGAACGGCCGCCTGCGTGATGGCGCAGGGCGCGCCGACAGAACGCCGCTGGCCGAGGATCACCGGCACGGTGCTGATGAGCACGGGTGCGGCGGCGGCCACGCTCATGGTCGCCACCCACTACCTTGGCCGGGTTCCGCCGCAGCCCACGCTGCCGGTGAGCCACGCTCTGTCAGTCGTAGGGTTGCCGCTGGCTATGGCGGCGGTCCTCGTGGCGCTGCGTGAGCTCAACCGGCTCGACGCGATCGCGCTTGGCGCCGGCGCGCCGGTCGCGGCGGCGGCGGTGACCGCTGCCGTCTGGCTGGATCCGACGTTGCTCTCCCGGGTGCTCGACGTACGGCGGTGGCGGCGCGTGGGTCGGGTGCGGAGCCGCCGGTTCCTCCCCATGCTCTCGGGCCGCACCGGCGCGCTCCTCCAGGCCGAGCTGCGCCGCCAAGCGCGGCGGCCGGGCGCGCTCATCGTTTGGGGTGCTCTCGTGTTGGCGCAGTACGCGGTGGCGGCCGTGGCGCCGTCGGTGGCGGGCGTCGCCCACGTGATCGGGGCGTACCTGGCGGCGGGCCGCCTCACGGGCGGCCTCCGCACGGTGGCCGGATCCGCGGGACTGCGCAGGGCCCTGGGCGGTGATGATCTCAAGGTCCGCCTGGTCCACCTCGTCGTCCCGGCAATCGGAACGGCGCTCTGGTGGGGGATCACGGGTCCCGCCGCCGGACCAAGCCTCGGAGTGGGGGCGCTCGTCCTGGTCGCCGGCATCGTGGCCGCGGCATATCGCGGCGCTACCCGCCCGCCGATGGCCTACGGGGGCACCGCCTTCGAAACCCCGCTCGGTGCGTTCCCCGTGGAGATCCTCATCCAACTGGCGCGCGGACCGGACTTGCTCGGCGTGGTGATCGTCCTGCAGGTGATCCTGGGACGGTAGGCATCATCATCATCGCAGCGGTCTCCCACGCTTCGATGACGCGACGCCGCGATGTGCCACTCTCTGGCGGTCGCCGGGTATCTTGAGAATCACGAGACACCAACGAACGACGACTGCGGAGTGGAACTCATGGCGACACGCGCGAAGAAAGTTGGCAAGACCGTGCGGAAGAACCTCACGCGCGCCGGCAAGGCGGCCAAGAAGACCGGCAAGCGGGTGCGCAAAGCCGCCGCGGCCCCGGCCAAGGCCGCTCGGCGGCGCAAGCGTGTGAAGACTGCGAAGAAGATTCTGAAGGGCGCCGCCGTCGTCGTGGCAGCGGCGGGTGCGGCCGTCGCCGCGGGCGTCGCCGGCAAGAGGGTGGCGAAGGGTCGCAAGCGCTCGAAACGCTG
The DNA here is from genome assembly GCA_964459705.1 of uncultured Gemmatimonadaceae bacterium. Taxonomy (GTDB): domain Bacteria; phylum Gemmatimonadota; class Gemmatimonadetes; order Gemmatimonadales; family GWC2-71-9; genus JAOTWJ01. The sequence goes on from CAYWNR010000498.1 coordinate 1,961, forward strand.
ACCCGCCGGCAGCCAGCTTGAAGTCACCTTCACATTGACTTCAGGATCATCATGAAGCTCCCGCCTTAGAGTGTCCCGAACAAGCGTTCGCGCTGCGGGTTTTGGCGGGAGGAACGGATGCCGCAGCAGGTCCCGCGTCTCATCGCGGTTTTCGTCGTGGCCGTGGCCGCCTTGCTGGTGGCTCGCGGTCTTTTGGTGCCGAAGACGTTCGGCGAGTACGGGCATTACCGCGGCGCGGCCGTGGACTCGATCGCCGCTCGGCCGATCAAGTTCGCGGGCCGGCAGGTGTGCGCCCAGTGTCATGGCGCCGTGGATGCCAAGCGGCAGGCTGGCAACCATCGCGGTCTCACGTGCGAGGTCTGCCACGGGCCGGCCGAGTTCCACGCCGCTGCCCCGCTCGAGGGAAAGCCGCAAATCCGGCGCGACCGCGGGCTTTGCCTGCTGTGTCACGCGTTCAATCCGTCGCGCCCGACGGGGTTCCCCCAGGTCGATTCGCTGACGCACAACCCGCGGATTCCCTGTATCACCTGCCATGTGCCACACGCGCCCGTACCACCGGTAACCCCGCGGGACTGCAGCGCGTGTCACGGTGGCATCGCCCGGCAGAAGGCGGTGTCGCACCATGCCACGCTAGCGTGCACGACCTGTCACGACGCACCCGAGGCGCATCGCGAGAATCCGCGCTCCGTTCGGCCGACCAAGCCCACGAGTCGCGCATTCTGCGGCGGCTGTCACTCCGGGATGCCCGAGGGCGGCATGATCCCGCAGATCGATCTCAAGAGCCACGGCCAACCGTACCTCTGCTGGCAGTGTCACTACCCGCACTACCCGGAGGCCGGGACATGAGCGACCAGGGCATGGATCGTCGCGCGTTCATGGGCGACCTCGTGGCCGCCTGCCTCGCGGCTGGTGGGCCGGTGCTGCTGGGCATGGTCCGCGTGGCCGAAGCGCAAGGGACCGCGAGCGGCGAATACGATCCCACGGAGCACTACTACGGCATCGGGATCGACGTGGCGAAGTGCATCGGCTGCGCCCGCTGCGTCGCGGCCTGCAAGGCCGAGAACGACGTGCCGATGGAGCCCTACTACTTCA
>CAYWNR010000499.1:0-3048 GCA_964459705.1 uncultured Gemmatimonadaceae bacterium
GCGCCATCTGGAATGCCGGTGGGAAGCCCGTGTTCGTGGATATCGATCCCGTCACCTTCAACATCGACGTGGAGCAGGTTGCCGCGGCCATCACGCCGCGCACCAAGGTGCTGTTGCCGGTGCATCTCTATGGTCAGATGGCGCCGATGGAGATGTTGATGCCAATCGCGGAGCGGCATGGGCTGGCCGTCCTGGAGGACTGTGCGCAGGCAATTGGCGCCCGGCGACGGATCGACGGCCAGTGGCGCATGTCCGGTGAGCTGGGGACGATCGGCGCGTTTTCGTTCTTTCCCAGCAAGAACCTGGGGGCCTGGGGCGACGGTGGGATGATGGTCACACAGGATGCGGCTTTTGGTGCGCGGTTGCGCAAGCTCCGCGCGCATGGCGGAGCCAAGCAGTACCACCATGAGGAAGTGGGGACGAACAGCCGATTGGATACGTTGCAGGCCGCGCTATTGTCCGCGAAACTGCCGCATCTGGATCGGTGGAACGCGGCGCGCCGGACCCATGCCGCGGCGTACGAGAGCTGCCTCGCGCAAGTGGATGGCGTGACGCCCCCGGCGACCGACCCGGCCAACGAACACACGTTCCATCAGTACACCATTCGCTGCTCTCGGCGCGACGCGCTGGTGACGGCGCTCAAAGCCCGAGGTGTGGGCTGCGCGGTGTACTATCCCAGGCCGCTCCACCTGCAGCCGTGCTTCGCAAGCCTGGGGTATCGCGAAGGCCAGTTCCCCGAAGCCGAACGGGCGGCGCGCGAGGTGGTTTCCCTGCCGGTCTATCCCGAGCTGACGCCCGCGCAGCGGGACGAAGTCATCGCGGCGGTCCGGGAAGCCCTCCAATGAGCCGGCTCCGCGTGGCGGTGGTCGGGGCCGGGAACTGGGGTCGGAACCACGTGCGGACCGTGGCCGGTCTCGCCGAGGCCGAGTTGGTGGCGGTCTGTGACACGGATCCCCAGCGCCTTGCACAGGTCTCCCGTCAGTATCCTGGTGTCACGGTGACCGCCGCGCTCGACGAGGCGCTGGCCACGGCGCAGGCGGTGGTGGTGGCGGCGCCGGCGGGCATGCACGCGGAAATCGCCAAGGCGGCGATCGAGCACGGAGCCGCGGTGTTGGTCGAAAAGCCGTTCGCGCTGACGAGTGGGGAGGCCCGTGCCGTGGCGGAGCTGGCCGACCGCGAGGGTGTACCGGTCGTGGCTGGCCACTTGCTGCTGTTCCATCCGGCGGTGCTGCGGCTCCGCGAAATGCTTGTGGGTGGGGAGTTGGGGACCCCGTACTACCTCTACAGCCAGCGTGTCAACCTCGGTCAGGTCCGACCCGACGAAAACGCACTCTGGAGCTTCGGGCCGCACGATATTTCCGTGGCACGGTTCCTGTTGGGTGAGCGGCCGACCGCGGTGGCGGCCCGCGGGCACAGCTATCTGCAACCGGGCATCGAGGATGTCGTGTTCCTGACCCTGGAGTTCGCGTCCGGCGTCATCGCGCACGTCCAGATGTCGTGGCTGGACCCACACAAGGCGCGCCGCCTCACCGTGGTCGGTTCCCAGCGGATGGTCGTGTTCGACGACATGCAACCGCGAGAGAAACTCAAGGTGTTCGACAAGGGTGTGGAGCATCCGCCCGAGTACCGTTCCTTTGGGGAGAGCCTCTCGGTGCGCGAGGGAGACATCTTCATTCCACGGATTCCCAACGTCGAACCGTTGACGGCCGAGCTCCGGCATTTCATCGCGGTCGCCAAGGGGCAGGAACCGCCGCGCGTGTCGGCCTGGGACGGGGTCGAGGTCGTCGAGATCTTGGAGGCCGCGTCGGCGTCCCTCCAGGGTGACGGCCGGGCTATCGTATTGCCGTCCGCGGGCGGGCATTGAGGATGCCCTGCACAAGTGCAGTGACCTGGCGACCCGCCCGGCGCGGAGTCGGCGAGTGAACTCGCCGCTCGGCATCAGCCGCTGGAAGCGGCGATCGGACGCCGGTTGCCGGCCGGGGCCGAGCCGCGAGTTCACTCGCGGATGCCACTGGAGCGGTGCCAGCTCCCAGCTCACGGACTTCTGCAGAAGTTCCCTACTCTGTAACCGCATGGCGAGCGTATGACAGACAGCGTTGGGCGGGCCGAACAGGAGCTCTTGCGCAAGGCGCACGACCGATCGGCGGTGTTCGGTGTGGTGGGGCTCGGGTATGTCGGGCTTCCTCTGGCGGTGGAAATCGCGCGCGCCGGATATCGTGTGATCGGCTTCGATGTGAATGGTGGCGTCGTCGAGAGCATCAACCAGGGCCGCTCCCACATCCAGGATGTGCCGACATCGCGGTTGGCACCCCTGGTGAAAGACAAGAAGATCGGGGCGACGACCGACGCGTCGGCGCTGGCGGGTGCCGATGTCATCTCGATTTGCGTGCCGACGCCACTGTCCAAGACGCGGGACCCGGACGTGTCGTTCGTGTTGGCCGCCGCGGATGCCATCGGCGCGGTCGTGCGCGCCGGGCAGGCGATCATTCTCGAGAGCACGACGTATCCGGGAACCACGCGCGAGCTGCTCATGCCACGGCTCGAGCGGGACGGCCACAAGGTCGGGGAGGATGTGTTCCTGGCGTTCAGCCCGGAGCGCGTGGATCCGGGCAATCCGAAATGGCACACCCAAAACACACCGAAGGTCATCGGGGGAGTCACGCCGGCGTGCATCCGGGTGGTGCTCGCGCTCTATGAGCCGGTGTTCGAACAACTCGTCCCGGTCTCGTCGCCGGAAGCGGCCGAGCTGGTGAAGCTGCTCGAGAACACGTTCCGCAGCGTGAATATCGGGCTGGTCAACGAGATGGCGATCGTCTGCGACAAGCTCGGCGTGGACGTCTGGGAAGTCATCGAGGCCGCCGCCACCAAGCCGTTCGGGTTCATGAAATTCACGCCCGGCCCGGGTCTCGGCGGTCACTGCATTCCGATCGATCCCCACTATCTCGCGTGGAAGATGCGGAGCTTGAACTACAAGACGCGGTTCATCGAAGTGGCCGGCGAGGTCAACTCGGAGATGCCGGTCTTCTGGGTGCGGAAAGTTGTCGACCG
>CAYWNR010000500.1:0-3012 GCA_964459705.1 uncultured Gemmatimonadaceae bacterium
CGCCCGCGCGAACCAGTCGGCAGGGTATTCCTTTCGGCAGTCGGTGAGGTACTTGCCGCCGAACACGCCGAGCGCCAGCATCTGCTTGGGCGTGAGGTCCGGATCGAAGTCGGGATGGAAGCGACGTCCGGTGGGCGCGATCAGCTCGTAGGTGTAGCCGCGCTGCATGCGGTCGTTCACGATCACGCGTCGCATGGGATGCTCACTTCGCGGGCATCGCCCGCGCGATGCCCCGCAGCATGCCGGCGAACACGAACTGGTGTAACGGGTACGCCGCGTACCAGTATGCCAGACCCAGGAGGCCGACCGGATCGAATACGGCCGTCTGGCGAATGACCGAGCCTCCATGGTCCGGCGTCACCTCGAATTCCAGCCATGCCCGTCCCGGCAGCTTCATCTCGGCCGCGAGTAGGAGGCGGGTGGGAGGCTCGCACACTTCGACCCTCCAGCAGTCCAGCGGATCTCCTGGCACGAGGTTTTTGGGATCGCGTCGTCCCCGTCGCATTCCCACACCGCCCACCAGCAGATCCAGCCACCCCCGTAGCCGCCAGAGCCACGCTCCATAGTACCACCCGTTCTTGCCTCCGAGGCGGAGAATGGGAAGGAACGCGCGCTCGGGTGGGTGGGCCACCCGCGCGCTTCGGGCATCGACCAGCCGGTTCCCGAACCGCGTGCCGCCCCACTCCTTCGCCGTTCCCGCGGCTGAGACCGCACCGGTCCACGAGGTTTCCGCGCGTTCACGGTCTTCATTGCGGAGCGCCTGTGCGATGGCGTCGGCTACGCCGCGGGGCCGAACCGCGAACGCCTCGAGGGCCGCGGGGTCGCGGACCAGCGTGGGATGGCGGAGGCTGTCGATGAGCCGGCGGCCCAGCCGCGCGTAGAGCGGGGTGACCAGGCCGAGCCACAGACTCGAGAGGCGCGGCGTCAGCACCGGCACCGGGATCATGATTCGGCGCAGCCCGCGCTGCCGGGCGTACTCGTGCATGATGTCGCGGTAGGACATGGCATCGCGGCCGCCGATTTCGAATACCTGATGCTCGGTGCCGGCCAGGCCGAGTCCCGCCGCGAGGTAGGTCAACAGATCCTCGATGGCAATCGGCTGGGCCAGGACCGAGACCCAACGCGGCGTCACCATGACCGGCAGCCGCTCCACCAGTGCGCGGATCATCTCGAACGACGCGCTCCCCGACCCGATGACGATCGAGGCGCGGAATTCCACCACCTGCGTGTCACCCGCGTGGCGACGGAGGACCTCGCCGACTTCCTGCCGGCTCCGGAGGTGGGTCGACAGTGCCGAGTCGCTCTCGCCGAGCCCGCCGAGATAGATGATCCGAGCAACGCCCGCCGCGCGCGCGGCGTCGGCGAAGTTCGCGGCGGCCAGCCGGTCCAGGTCTTCGAACCGTCCCGCCGCACCCAGCGAGTGGACGAGGTAGTACGCCGTGTGAATCCCGGCCATCGCCGCGTCCAGGGTCCGGCGCTCCATCACGTCCCCGGCGACGATCTCGGTACCGGGTGCCACTCGCGGTCGCAGGAACTCGGGACGCCGCGCGAGACAGCGAAGCCCGACCGCCCGTCGCTCGAGCACCGGTAGCAGTCGCCCGCCGATGTACCCCGTGGCACCGGTGAGGAGGACGGTAGGGCCGCCGGTCATTGCGGCGGCGGTGTGGTTGCCGGCAGCGGAGTCGATTGGCCCGGCGACCGCATCAGCAACGCGACGTCGTATCCCTGGGTCACGGCCGTAGACACCATCCGCTGATAGGTCGCCTCATCCAGCCTCGGCGTGCGCGACAGGATCCAGAGATACCGGCGGTTCGGATCCCCGACCAGTGCCGCGCCGTAGTCGTCCGTGACGTCGAGGATCCAGTAGTTCCCCCACACCATCGGCAGGAAGGACAGGAATCCGGGCGCGAAGCGGATCCGAAGCTTCGAGGTCGGGCCATTGCGCTCGGCGAGCCGCGCCCGTCCCTCGGCTCGCGTCACGCCGCCGTCGGCGGTACGGCACGCGTTCACCACACGGATCGGTCCGTCCGGCAGGAGCGTGTAGTCCGCCGTCGTCTCGCCCGCGCACATCGCCTGGAAGCGGTTTGGGAATCGGGCGACCTCGTACCAGCGACCCGCGTAGCGTGCGAGGTCGACGCTCTGCGCCGGCCGCACCGGGCCACGTGTGGTGTCCCGGGCGGCCGCAAGGGTCAGGAGTATCGAGACCAGCGCAGTCGTCGCCATCATGGGTGCCTAGAAGTTGAACCGGAGTCCTGCCGCAAATGGCCAGACCCAGGAGTTGGTGGTGCCGACCTCCCAACAGACTGTCGAAGAAGGTAGGCCAAGCTGGTCGTTTTGTCAACGTTCTGTCAATATAATATCCTTGACAGTTACTGGACGTATGATACATTAAACCAATCATGAGCGCTCACTCGCAAGGCAACGAGCCCCGCCACCCGATACGCGTCGTGTCCGAACGCACCGGGCGCTCCCCCGACGTCCCGCCGAGGCAGCCGTGCGCCACTACCTGCCGAAGGTCCTCGAGCGGGAGGGCCGCCGTTCGCCCCACCGGACGGCCGGCTTGTGTCGCTTTACCCCTCGGCGGTCGTCCATGGTTGTGCAAAGGCCAATGCCTCCATAGACTTCCGCACGTCGGGGGCTGGGCTTTCGACCCAGTACCGCCCCCGCGCACACGGCGGCCTCGCAGGACTCCCTTCACATACGTGCGCAGAAACCAGTACGGCTGACCGGCCGATTGTCGGTAGGCCGTGCCACAACGATAGGAATTTCGTGCCCTTCAGCAGCTTGGAACTACACCCGAGTCTCCTCCGCGGGATTCGGGATCTCGGATTCGTCCGTCCCACGCCCATTCAGACCGAGGCCGTTCCGCCCGGACTCGCGGGTCGGGACTTGATCGCGTGCGCCATGACGGGCAGCGGCAAGACGGCGGCCTTCCTGTGGCCGATCATGCAACAGATTCTCGCGAAGCCGCGTCGGGCGACGCGGGCGTTGGTCTTGACACCCACGCGGGAG
>CAYWNR010000501.1:0-3008 GCA_964459705.1 uncultured Gemmatimonadaceae bacterium
CCGGACAGGTCGCCCATGACTTCGCCGAGGTTGTCCTCGGGAGCGTAGACCTCGACCTGGAGAATCGGCTCGAGCAGCACCGGCTTCGACTTTTCCGCCACCGCACGAAACGCGAGAATGCCGGCCATCTTGAACGCCATCTCGCTCGAGTCCACGTCGTGGTAGCTGCCGTCGAAACACTCGGCCTGGAAATCCACCACCGGATAGCCGGCGACGGCTCCGCGCGCGGCGGCCTCCTGAATACCCTTGTCCACGGCGGGGATGTACTTGTTCGGAATGACCCCACCCGTAATGGAATCCAAGAACTCGTACCCGCTTCCGCGTGGGAGCGGCGCCAGCTTGATCCAGCAGTCGCCGTACTGTCCCCGGCCGCCGGTTTGCTTCTTGTGCTTGCCCTGTCCTTCCGCCCGACCCTTGAAGGTCTCGCGGTAGGCGACCTTGGGCCGCGCCAGCTCGGCGGTCACGCCGAACTTCCGCTTGAGGCGACCGATCACGACCTCGAGGTGGCGCTCGCCGCGCCCGCGTACGAGCGTCTGGCCCACCTCCCCGCTGTACTCGTAGTGGAACGTCGGGTCTTCCTCGTGGAGCCGTTGCAGCGCGGTGGAGAGCTTGTCCTCCTCCCCGTGCTGGTGCACCTCGACGGCCAGCGAGATGAGCGGCTCCGGCATCGTGACCTTCGGCACCACCACCGGGTTCGCCTTGGTCGAAAGCGTGTCGTTGGTGTGCGTGTCCTTCAACTTGGCCACGGACCCCAGGTCACCGGCGTGGAGCATCGGCACCTCGGCCCGCTCTTTCCCCAGCACCACGGACAGGTGATTCAGCTTCTCCGACGAGTCACGCGGCGCGTTGTACACATCGGCGCCGTTCGTCAGGTTACCAGACAGGATGCGGAAGAACGTCACGTCGCCCACGTGCGGTTCCGACACCGTCTTGAAGACGTGCGCCACGAACGGGCCGCCGTTCGCGCGGTCGATCTGCACGGGCTCGGCGCTGCCCCACTCCTGGGCCTCGAGGGGAGGCAGGTCGGCGGGCGACGGCATCAACTCCACGAGCTTGGAGAGCAGTGCCCGCATGCCGTAGGTCAGCTCCGCGGATCCGCAGAGCAACGGGAACAACTCGCCGCGCCGCATCCCCGCCTTCATGGCCGTGAGCGCCTCCTCCCGGGAAATCTCCTCGCCACCCAGGTACCGCTCGATCAGCTTGTCGTCCGTCTCGGCGATCCGCTCGATCAACTCCTGCCAGTACCGATCGAACCGTTCCTGGTACTCCGGCGGGATGTCGACCTCGTCGTACTCCCCCGTCTTGCTGCCCTGCTTGTAGAGATGGCAGCGCTTGGAGAACAGGTTGATGATCCCGTGGAACTCGGGACCCTCCCCGACCGGGATCTCGATGGGGATCACCTTTGATGTCAGGTGCTCGCGGATGTCGGTGTACGCCTTCTCGAAGTCGGCGTGTTCCTTGTCCATCAAGGACACGTAGAACATGCGTGGCATGCCGCGCCGCTCCGCCTCCTGCCACATCAGCTCCGTCCCGACCTCGACGCCCGCCGCGGCACTCACCACGACGAGCGCCCCGTCGGCCGCGTGCAGGCCCGAAACGGATTCGCCGAGGAAGTCGAGATACCCCGGCGTGTCCAACAGATTGACCTTGCAATCCGCCCACTCGACGTGGGCCAGCGCGAGGTTGATGGAGTACTTCCGTTCGATCTCGTCGGGGGTGTAATCGGTGAGGGCGGTGCCGTCCTTCACGGATCCGTGTCGCTTGCTGGTGCCGGCCACGAACGCGAGGGCATCGACGAGGGTCGTCTTGCCGCAGGCGCCGTGGCCGACGACAGCCACGTTCCGGATTGCGTCGGTTGTGTACTCCCGCATGGGGAGGGACCTCCTTTAGGGGGGGTTGGGAAGTTGGGGGGCGGGTCTGGAGGTGTCTAGGGGGGAGTCCAGACGCCGAGACGGCAAGACGGCCAGCGGCGAGTGGCTTCAGGTGAAAGCGGTGTTCCTGTCACCCTCGTTCCCACCCATCGCCTTCCGGAGCCAACCAAGCTTCGGAAGGTGGAGAGGTTCGCGGGAAGGTGACAGTCAGATCACTTCCACCCAACAACCCAGTCGCCGCTGGCCGTCTGTCCGTCTTGCCGTCTCGCCTAGGCCCCGTCTCCCTTCACCTATAACCTGCCGCCTGGAGATTGAAGAGCTCCGCATAGAGCCCCGATCTCGCCAGCAGCGCTTCGTGCGTCCCGTGCTCCACGACCTCCCCAAGCCGCAGCACGACGATCCGGTCGGCCATGCGCACGGTGGAGAACCGGTGGGAGATCAGGACCGCCATCCGGCCGGCGGTCAGCTCGGCGAACCGCCGGAACACCTCGTATTCGGCGCGGGCGTCGAGGGCGGCCGTGGGTTCGTCCAGGATCAGGACCTGCGCGTCGCGCAGGTAGGCGCGGGCGAGGGCCACCTTCTGCCATTCACCACCCGAGAGCTCGGTCCCGCCGTCGAACCGCCGGCCGATCTGCTGCTCGAAGCCGCCCACCAGCCGTTGCGCGACCTGATCGGCCAGGCTCCGGCGCGCCGCTTCCTCGATACGGCCCCGGTCTTCCAGCGCACCGATCTCGCTCACCGCGATGTTCTCCCGCAGCAGAAAGTCGTAGCGCACGAAGTCCTGGAAGATGACTCCCACATTCCGGTGCAGGCACTCGATGTCGTACTCCCTGAGGTCCACGCCGTCCAGCAGGATGCGCCCCTCGTCCGGGTCGTACAGGCGGGCGAGCAGCTTCACCAGCGTGGTCTTGCCGGCGCCGTTCTCGCCCACGAGTGCAATCCGCTCGGCGGGGGCGAAGCCGAACGAAAGGTGGCGGACCGCCCAGCGCTCCGAGCCGGGATACCGGAACCCGACGTCCTCAAAGACAAATCCGCTGCCAATGGGCCGCGGCATCGGCTTGGCGTTGGGCGACGACACCAACCGGGGCTGCATCTCGAAGAAAGTGAACAGGTCCCGCAGGTAGAGGCTCTGCTCGT
>CAYWNR010000502.1:0-2994 GCA_964459705.1 uncultured Gemmatimonadaceae bacterium
GCTGCTCGGCCGTCACCTTCTTGTCGGCCAACCCGTAGTCGCGGAGGTTGCCGTACCCGTAGTTGTGATACCACTTGGAGCGATCCGGGTGGCCGCCCCGATTGCCCACCGTGATGACGATGAAGCCGAACTGGGCCAGGGCCACTTCGTTGGCGGTCGTCGAGAAGGATTTGGCCACCGCTTCCGTCTGCGGTCCCGGGTATACGTAGGCGATGATCGGGTACTTCTTCGTCGGGTCGAAGTCGAACGGCTTGTAGATGACCCCGTAGAGATCGGTCACGCCATCCGCCGCCTTCACCGTATAGGGCTCCGGCATCTTGAAGCCCGCCTCCATCAGCTTGGAGAGGTCGGCGGTCTCGAGGTCGAGGATCTTGCGGCCGGTGGTCGCGTCGTACAGGGCGGCCGCGGGCACCGTGTTCACCCGAGAGTAGTTGTCGACGAAAAAGCGCTTCGACTCACTCATCCCCGAGCCGCCAAACCCGCGGAATCCACCACCACCGCCACTCACGCGGTGGTCGAAGTTGCCGGGATCGAGCAGGGTGAGCCCGCGACCGTCGAGCCCGACCCGATAGAAGTGGCCGTAGTAGGGATCCTCGCCCGCCTCACGGTCATTGGCGGTGAAGTACACGAACCCTCGCGTCTCATCGACCGCGGTGATGCCGGAAACGTGCCAGGGGCCGTCGGTGAGCCGGTTCTTCAGGGTGCCGTCCGACGCGAACCGATAGAGATGCCCCCAGCCGTCCCGCTCGGACCACCAGAGCATGTCACCGGATTTCAACAGCTCGAGGTTCTGGTGCTCGACGTACGTGTTGAGCCGCTCTTGGATCAGCACCGTGACGTCCCCGGTCGCGGCATCGGCCACGCAGACGTCCACCTTGTGCTGATCCCGGCTCCGGCGCCAGAAGTAGAGCTGGTTGGAGTTGTCGGCCAACCAGAGGGAGTGTCGCGGCTCATCGCTGTCGGGATAGATGAACTGGCGCGCCGAGAACAGACCGATGCGCTGGTCCTTGAACTGGGCCGCCTTGACCTTGAGCATGGTCCGGCTCGCGAGGTCGTACACCAGCAGTTCCTGCTGGGCCACGTTCGTGTCGCCGGGCATGTCGTACTTGTAGGTCTCCAGCTGGGGGCGCTTGTTCCCCGTCGAGTGGATCACCCACAGATCGCCGACCTTCCGCTGATCCGATCGAATCAGCGCAAAGCGCTTCGAGTCCTTGGACCAGGTGACGTTGGCGCGCTTGCGCCAGTCCGCGCTCTCCTCCTTCTCCTCGTCGGTCTGGCCGAAATCCCGGCCGCCGTAGTCGTAGTTTTCTTCGCCGTCGGTGGTGAGTTGCACTTCCTCGACCTCGAGCTTCTGGTCGGCGGTGTCCGCCTGCGCGCGCTCCTTGCCGCGCCGGGCATCGAGGATCTTCTTGTACTCGTCCCCCGTCATCATGTACAGGTTGTTCTTCCGGACGAAGATGACCGTCTTGCCGTCGGGCGAGATATTCGCCCAACTCGCCTGGTTGTCGGGCTCCTCGTAGTCCGCCAGCTCCCGCAGGGTCTGCGTGCGGACATCGAACTCGAAGTGGAACATCTTCTTGCGCGGACGTGCCCGCGGCCGGCGCCCCTGTTGCTGACCTCCCTGCTGCTGTCCCCGCTCCGCCTCGGCGTTGCGCACCGTGTCGTCCTGCGAGGACTGGACGTCGAACTGGATGGTGTTGGGATCGATGAACTTGATCGACCGGATGGGCAGGTGTTGCCCATCGTACGGGTCCTTGGTGATTCGCGTCAGCTCGGCGGCAATGCGGTCGTTGTCGAAAATCTGCCGCTTCGTGCCCGCCACGGGATCCACGATGTCGAAGAACGTCCCGTGGGAGTTCTGCCACTGATACCAGAACCGCTCGCTGCCCTCGATCCACCGCGGGCTCACCGACGTCGAGTACACGAGCCCCCGCACTTTGTACGGAGCGAAACGCGCCGCGAGCCGGTAGTTTGCGGTCGTGACGGGGGTGGGATCGGACGCGGATTGCGCGGCCAGAGGCGCGAAGCCCACGGTGCTTGTCAGAAGCAGCAGGAGCAACGCGCGGTGCCAGGATTGCGGACGCCGGCCGAATGCGGTGCGGGCGCCGCGACCATGACGAGAACGTTGGTTCATGGGATAGACCTCCAACCATCGAAACGGAACGGGGCCCGACAGCCGGGCAGCGGCCCGGTGGCCGGGGTTGGATCGCGCCAAGGGTACCGCACCGGCCCCGCCCGCGCCAGACATCACGGCGCGCGTCAACATTCGTGTCGCGCAGTGCGTAACAGGCTCATATGACCCTTCACGCGCGCCGGTCAGGCGCCTTCTAACTTCAACGACGCTCATGTCAGCCACTTTCGCCTTTTCCATTCGCCCGCGCGGCAGTCTGGTCGCCGGCGCCATCGTGATCGCGGGGCTGAGCGCCGCCGGGTGTTCGTCCGGCGCCGCCCGTTCCGACACGCCCGCCGCCGGCGGCCGAAACCCCGGCGCCGCGGTCCCGGTGGCCGTCGCGCCAGCGGAGCACCGCACCCTGGCCCGATCGGTCACGTTGAGCGCCCCCGTCGAACCGCTTCGGAAGATCGGCGTGAACAGCCAGATGACCGGAACCGTCCTCGAGGTGGTCGTTCAGGAAGGCGACCGGGTCCGCCGCGGCGACCTCATGGCCGCGCTCGATACCCGCGAGGTGGAGGCGCAGCTCGACCGCGCGCGCGCCACGCTCAGCAACGCGGACGCGGCGTTCCGCCGAGCCAGCGAGATGCACGACGCCAAGATCATCACGGAGGCGGAGTTCGAGCAGGCTCGCGCCGCCTACGAGACCGGCCGCAGCGATGTCCGCCTGTGGGAGACCCGCCTGGGATTCGGACGGATCGCTGCCCCCGCCGCCGGCGTGGTGACGGCAAAGCTCGTCGAGGCCGGCAGCGCCGTGAGCCCGAACCAGCGCATGTTCGAGCTGGCCGACGAGTCCCTGCTCGTGGTCCGCGTGCAGGTGTCCG
>CAYWNR010000503.1:0-2965 GCA_964459705.1 uncultured Gemmatimonadaceae bacterium
CTGGCTGACGACCACGCCATCGTGCGGGATGGGCTGACGCGGCTCCTCCAGAGCACGCCGGACATTCGCGTGTGTGGACAGGTGGCGAGTTGTGACGACGTGGTCCCCACGGTCGCCGCGGGCGAGATCGACGTCGTGCTGCTCGACGTGTCCATGCCGGGCACCAGCTTCCTGGAAGTGCTCCGGGAGCTTGGCGAGCGGTTCCCCACGGTCCACACCATCGTCCTCAGCGGTCACGCGGAGAGCGAGTACGCCGAGCGCGCCCTCCGAGCAGGGGCCACCGGCTACGTGACCAAGGAGCGGACGCCCACGGACCTGCTCGAGGCCATTCGGCGGGCCCATCGCGGCGTTCGGTTCATTTCCGAGATCTTGGCGCAACAACTCGCGGACAAGCTCACGGGCCGCGTCTCCAGCGACCACGAGGCGCTTTCGGATCGAGAGTATCAGGTGCTCCAGCTGCTGGGACGGGGGAAGAGCGTCAAGGAGATCGCCGCCCAGCTCGGCCTCAGTCCCAAGACCATCAGTACCTACCGCGAACGCATCCTGGAGAAGCTCCGGCTCAAGACGACGGCCGATTTGATCCGCTACGCGGTCCAGCACAAGATCGCCGACTGACGTCGGGTGTCGGTCCCAGACCGACACGCCGGACTCCCAAGACGGACATCCTCGGGTCCGAAGGACCGGTACTCTCCGCGCCGGCTCGGCCACATCTTTGTCCTCGTACTCCCGCGACGATCGAGGAGGCGGGGATGGACAACCAGTCGACCGAAACGAAGGGACCGCAGCTCCGGGTGGTCATTGCCGACGACTCGGTGGTGATCAGGGAGCGGCTCCGGAAATCGTTGGGGGAGCTCGAACCGGTCGCGGTCGTCGCTGAGGCGGGCGACGCCCCCGCGACCCTTGCCGCCATCGCGGCGCACGCTCCGGATGCGTTGATCCTCGACCTGTTCATGCCGGGCGGTGGCGGCATCCGTGTGCTCGAGCGACTGCGGGGCGCCCCTGATCGGCCGGTGGTGATCATCCACACCAACTTCCCGGACCCCGAGTACGTGAGGGCCTGCCGCCAGTTGGGGGCGGAGCACTTTCTCGACAAGTCCGACGACCCGGCGGCGCTCATGAACCTGCTGCGGTCTCTGGCGGACCGGCGGTAGCAGCGGTAGCAGCGACGGAGCTGTTGGGCTAGTCCCGACAGGCAACCTTGGCAACCCGGACGTGCAATGACCAACGACACCGATACTCAGCGATCTCCGGGAGTCCCATCTTCCGTCGTGACGGTTGAAGGAGAGCCCGTGCTGGACCGAGAAGGCGCGCCCCCGATTCGCGTCGTGATTGCCGACGACTCCGAGGCCATGCGGCGCAGACTGCGAGCGCACCTGTCGGCGGACCCGCGGTTGGAGATCGTGGGCGAGGCGAGCGATGCGCCGAGCACGATCGCGATGGTGGACCAGGTGCATCCCGACGCGGTAGTCCTGGATCTTCGCATGCCCGGCGGGGGCGGCATCCACGTGTTGGAGGTGTTGAAAGAGCGGGATCCCGCCCCGGCCGTCATCGTGGTGTCGAACTATGTCTTCGATGAATACCGCGACCGGTGTTTGGAACTGGGGGCCCGCGAGGTGCTCGACAAGTCGAACGCGTTCGACCGGGTGGCCGAGACGCTCACGGCGCAGCCACGTCTCTCCGCGCCTTCGCAGGAACTGGAAACGCCCGATCCGTACGCCTCCGCGATAGAGGTGTTGGACGATCCGGTGGCGCTGCTCGACGCCCAGGGCGTGATCCAACGCGTCAATGCCGCCTGGCAGGGAACGCGAGGGGCGCGCGACCGGCAAGACCAGGGGTGCCATTTCGGCCTGGTACTGCGTGAACGATCCGGCGATTGCGCGCCCGGGCTCGCCACCGCGGAGATGGGCATCCAGGACGTGCTGGCGGGGCGGAGCGACGCGTTCACGCTGAGTTATCCCTGCCGGCTGGTCGAGGGGTCCGCCTGGTTTCGGGTGCGGGTGCGCCGGGTTGGGAGCAACGGCACCTCGGCGGTGCTGCTCGAGCACCGCAACGTGACCGAAATCGAGACGATGGCGCAGGCCCTGCGTGACAGCGAACGACGGTTCCGCCTGCTCACCGAGAACGCCCGCGACATCGTGTACCGCTACCGGCTCCGGCCGACGCGCGGGTTCGAGTACGTGAGTCCGGCGGCCACCGTCGTGACCGGCTACACGCCTGAGGAGCACTACGCGGATCCGGATCTCGGTGTGCGGATGGTGCACCCCGACGATCGGGCAAAGCTCGAAGCCGCGCAGGAGCGTGGCGACGACGCGGGCCTGCTGGAACTCCGCTGGATCCGGAAAGACGGCAAGGTCATCTGGACCGAGCAGCAGACGGTCTCCGTTCGGGACGCCGCCGGCGAGCTGGTCGCGATCGAGGGCATCGCCCGAGATGTCACCGACCGGATGGAGGCCCAGCAGGCGGTCCGGGAATCCGAAGAGCGGCTCCGGATGCTGTTCACGCATGCGCCGGATGTCTACATCCTGCTGTCGCCGGACGGCACGATCGTCGATGCCAACCAGACCGCGGAAGCGGTGCTGGGCTATCCGGTCACCGAGGTCATCGGCCGTCCCGTGGCGGAGCTGCAGGCGCTCGATGCCGAAGGGCTCGAACGCGCCCGCGCCCTGCTGACGCAGTTCGGCCCGGGCACGGCCACCGGCGTGGCACGGGAATTCTGGGTGCGCCGGCCGGATGACACGAAGGTTCTGCTGGAGGTGCGGGGCCACCCGGTCCGGATCGGCGGCCAATCGCTGATTCTCGTGATCGGACGGGATGTCACGCAGCGCCATACGTCCGAGCAGGCCATGCGGCTCCAGGCGGCGGCCCTCGAATCGGCGGCCAACGCCGTGGTGATTGCCGACCGCGAGGGGCGCATCGAGTGGGTGAACCGCGCGTTCACGCGGTTGACCGGCTACCTGCGGGAAGA
>CAYWNR010000504.1:0-2956 GCA_964459705.1 uncultured Gemmatimonadaceae bacterium
GTCAGTCGTGCAGAATCCGCTCGGGCGGGTCGTCGAGGTCGTCGAACTGGCCGCTCCGCACCGCCATCACGAACAGGATGACGAAGACGGCGCCGAGCGCGACGGCAATGGGGAGGAGATACAACAGGGCGTTCACGCGGTCTCCCTGCGCACAGTGGCTTCGACCCGGGACGCGCCCCAGATGACGAGCGCGCTCGAGAGCGGCATCAGGATGGCCGCCACCAACGGATTGATCCATCCCGCCGCGGCGGCGCTCACTGCCAGAATATTATAGCCGATCGAGCGGACCTGGTTGACCCGGATTGCCTGGCGGCAGGCGCGAGCCGCGATGATTCCCACCGGGAGGGGCGCCAGGCTGCCGGACGAGATCACCCCATCGGCCACGAGGATGCTGCTCGCCGCCCCTCGTCCCATCGCCACCCCAACGTCGGCCGCCGCGAGCCCGGGCCCGTCGTTCACGCCGTCGCCCGCGAACAGCACGTGCCGGCCTTCCCGCTGGCGCGCCCGCACCCACTCGGCCTTCGCCATCGGGTCGAGGCGCGCGAGCACCGTGCCGATGCCGGTGCTCTCCGCGATCCGCTCGGCCACGTCGCGGTGATCGCCGGTGAGCAACGCCACGTCGAGGCCGAGGTCGGCGAGCCGGCTCACGATGCGACCCGAATCCGGCCGCACCACGTCGCCCAACCGAATCACCGTCTCGGTTCCCGCGTCATCGAGCAGCCGCACCTCGCCCGGGCCCCCGGCACGCAGGCGCCAGCGCCGGCCATCGACCACGCCGTCGATACCCACTCCGGGCTCTTCCAGCACCTCCGCACCGCGCGGCAGCGGAATGCCGCGCCGGCTCGCCTCGTCCACGATGGCGCGAGCGATGGGATGCGTGCTGTAGCGCTCGAGCCCCGCGGCCACGCGCAGCACGGCGTCGTCGGCCGACATGACCATCACGGCGCCCTGCGTGACGGTCCCCGTCTTGTCGAGCGCCGCGAGATCCACGTGCACGAGGTCGAGCAGCGCGTCCGCCGAGCGGAACAGCAGCCCGCGGCGCGCGGAAGCACCGAGTCCCGCGGCCGCGGCGAGCGGGCGCGACAGCGCGAGCGCGCAGGGACACGCGACCACCAGCACCGCGACTGTGTGGGCCACCGCTCCCCTGATCCCCGCATGCGCGAGCCAGAACGCAAAGGTCGCCGCCGCGATCGCGAGCGTCGCGGCGGTGAACCACGGCGCGATCCGATCGGTGGACCCGGGGCGGGCACCCCGGTCGGCCGCCGCGCGGAGCTGCTCGGCCATCTGCTGGAGCACGGTGTCGCGCCCCACCGCTTCCACCTCGACCGTGATGGCACCGTCGAGCAGCACCGACCCCGCGACGACGCTGCTGCCGGGCCGCACCTCCACGGGCTCGGCCTCGCCCGTGACGAGGGCCATGCGGACGTGGCCCACGCCGTCCCGCACCGTGCCGTCGGCCGCCAGCTCCTCTCCCGACCCGACGTCGATCCGGTCGCCCGGCGCGAGCTCGGCCGCCGGTACCACGGCCACGCCATCACCAGTGGCCTTCTTTGCGGTCGCGGGCACCGTCGCCGCGAGCGACACCGCGGCCTCCGCCGCGCGGCGCCTTCCGCGGGACTCCAGCAGCCGACCGGTCAGCAGCAGCGCCGTGAGCATCGCGAGCGAATCGAGGTACGCATTCTCGTGCCGCAGCGTCGCGAACACGCCGTGCACGTACAGCACCGTCACGGCGAGCGCGATGGGGAGATCCATGTGCAGCACCCGGTGGCGCAATCCGACCCACGCCCCGGCGAAGAACGGCTGTGCGCACCAGAGGGCGACCGGTGTCGCGAGGATCAGCGAGCCCCACTGGAACAGCGCGACGAAACGCGGCTCCATCGTGCCCCACCAGCCGGCGTACAACGCGGCGTACATCAGCATGATGTTGGCCGCGGCGAAGGCCGCGACGCCGAGCCGGAGCAGCAGGTCGTGGTCCACGCCCGCTTCCTCGCCCAGCAGGCGCGGCTGGTAGCCCAGGGCCGCGACCCGCCCCGCGAGGTCGCCGATGGAGACGCTCGCGGGATCCCACCGCAACGTCGCGCGCCCGGTGGCGTAGCTCACCGTGGCCTCGATCACCCCTGGCGTCGCCCGCAGGAGGTGCTCTGTGACCCACACGCAGGACGCGCATCGCAGCCCATCCACTTGGAGCCGGCACGACGCGCTGCCGTCGGGAGCCAGCGCGACGGGAATGGCATCCCACCCGCCGGCCTGCTGATCGGGCCGCGGAGCGAACTCCTCACGATCCGCGTAGTACCGGTCGAGTCCCGCCTCGTGAATCAGTCGCGCGGCCAGCTCACAGCCGTGGCAGCAGTAGGCGTCCTCGTCGCCCTCGACGGGGGTACCACAGTGCGGGCATCGGGCGGGGGCGGTCATGAACAGCGGGGCAGATGGGACAGCGGACGGTGCGTCACCAACTCGATTGACCGGCGCGCTAGCGGCGTTCGGTATGGTAGGAGGGGACGATCTCGTCCTTGCCGCTCACGGCGATGTAGATGAACGTGAGGTTCACCAGGATCACGAGGACGAGGCCGATCACGATCGCGATGGGCCACCGCAGGTCCCGCCGCCGCTCACTGGTCGTCAACGATCACTCCCGTCTTGAACGTGGCGTCCACCGCTATCTCGCCACTCGGCGAGGACACGAGCACGCGGAACGGCATGGTCCGCGTCAGGCTGTCCCGCACGGGCACGCGGACGATCAACGGCGCCGTGTGACTCTGCGACGGCTCGAGCGTGAACTCGGGGACGATGACTTCGGCGTCCGGGAGTCCCTCCACCCGGATGCTGAACGTGACCGGTCCCGGGTGGGGCTCGTTGCTCGTCACCTTGAGAAGATACGTGTTCCGGACCTCGCCGTCCTCAACGGTGAACAACGATCCCGGCGCGCGGTTCACGGTCACCTCGAACGGCACGCGCC
>CAYWNR010000505.1:0-2954 GCA_964459705.1 uncultured Gemmatimonadaceae bacterium
CGGAGCGCCTGGCAGTAGACGCTCCCCGCTCCGGTCGCGACCTGGGTGTCGGGCTGGGCGGGCGGCAGGCCGACCAGGCTGTACAGGCCGGTGAGCCGAGTCGCCTCCGCCCGGCGCGCCGCCAGCCTCTCATTCCGCCGAGCGTTCGCGAGGGCATTCTCCATCTCGCAAATGCTCATCTCGCGCTCGCCCTTGTAGGTGTCGCTGCTGATGGTCCGCCGGAGCTCGTTTCCGACCCCTTCGATGCGGACCAAATCGCGCTGGAAGCTACTCACTTGGAACATCGCGGGGTCTTGGCGGTCGAAATCATGCATGACGCCCGAGAAGAGCGTGAGGTAGGCATCCTCCTGGTCTTCCGTGATGGCCAGATAGCCGCTGTCCGCGTAGATGACCCGCTTGCGGTCCTGGTCGGAAAGGTCGTAGATCGCGAGGTCGCGCATCAGGTAGGTCGCCGGGTCGATCGTCGCGGCGCGCAAGAACAGGCGGCCTCCTTTGAACTCGTTGATCACCTGTTCTTTGATCGTGAAGGTCGGTTTCTTCCGGGCGATGTCGGAGTACAGGGTACGCAGCCGGTGGTTGGTGCGGGGCAGGATGTGATCGGTGAACGCGAACGCCACGAGCGTGAGCACCACGCCGGCCAGGAGGAGGGGCCGCAGGATCCGCCAGAGGGATACGCCACCGGCGCGCAGCGCGGTGAGTTCACTGTCCCCCGCGAGCCGGCTGGTGGCATAGAGCACGGCGACCAGGACCGTCATCGGGAGGGTCATGGCCACAATAAACGGAATCGAGAGGGCGAACACCTCGATGATGACGCCCCACGGCAGCCCTTTCCCCACCAGATCGCCGATGCGCCTGGCGACCTGGTGCAACAGCATCAGGCCGGTCAGCGCTCCCAACGCGAAGACGAATGGTCCCGCGTGTTGGCGGATGAGGTGGCGGCTCAGAATGGACATTGGCTGCCGTAACTTATCGTCTTGTAGGCCGCTCCGGCGGAGGCGTATATTCCCCGACCCGTCCCGCCGCCGATGATCTCACCCCCGTGACCGGTTCGCGCCTCGCACTCCAGCGCCTCGCGCTCCAGGCAACGGCCCTGCTCGCTGTGGCGGGCGCCGTGCCGCTGGGCGCTCAGGAGACGCCGGATTCGACGGCCGCCGTCGCGGTCCAAGACTCCGTTCCCGGACCGGCCCTCCGGCTCGAGCTTCCTCATGACAGTCTGCGGCTCCACATTCCGGCCAGTCTGCGGCCGGGCGGTCGCTTTGGCCTCCGCGTGCCGGCGTCGATCGTCGCGGCGCGGTGGGAGCGGGAGACCCGCGCCCGGCTCGACGCCGCGCGGGTCGCGCGGAGCCGCTGGCCCACGGCCCCGCGGTTCGCGGAGGCGGAGGTTCCGCGGGCACCGCCGGCGCCACCGCCGTTCGCGAGCAGACGCCCGGAGGCCGAACCGCTCGCGCCCGGCGAAGATGCATTGTCCCGCTTTGCCGACCTGGGACTGCAGCTCCACGCAAGGTTCGAGATGTCGGGGCGGCAGTTCAGGAACCACCGCTGCACGGCCGCCGACCTGTCGAACCCCGTGTCGGGCTGCCAAGGCGGATTCCCGACGCCGTCGTTGGACGCCCAATTCACCGTGCTGGCCGGAGGGGTCGTGGGCGATCGCGTCCACATCAACCTCGATTACGACAGCGAGAACGAGTTCTCGGCCAACAACAACATCAATGTCTACTACCAGGGACTGGAGGACGAGATCCTCCAGCGGGTCGATGTCGGCAACGTGACCTTCAACGCGCCGTCATCACGGTTCATGACGGCGGCGGTGCCGGCGAATTCGTTCGGGATCCAGGCAGAAGGACAGCTTGGTGCGTTCGAGTGGCGTGGCATCGCAGCGCAACAGAAGGGATCGCAGCTCCGCACCGAGGTTTACACGGTCGGCGAAACAACCACCCAGCCGGTGGACCGAGAGGTGCGCGACCTCGACTACGAAACGGGCAGATTCTTCTTCACTGTCAACCCGCAACTGCTGCCGGGGTTCCCCGATGTGGATCCCCTCGGCGTGGCGGGCGAGCTGCTCCCGGCCCAACAGCGACCCGTGCAGATGCGGGTCTATCGGCTCCGTGCCCAGTCCTCCCTGAACCCGACGAACCCGAACCTCGGCGGCATTCTGGCCGTGGCGATCCGGGACGACAGCCCGCAACGGGTTGGCCCCTTCCAGTGGGAGTTGCTGGTGGAGGGGCGGGACTACTATCTGGACCCATCGGGGCTCTGGTTCGCGCTGTCCACGAGGGTGGGAGACCTGGACTTCCTCGCGGTTTCGTACATCACGGCGGCGGGAGACACGGTGGGGACCTTCCCCTCGATCAACGGCGGCTCAGACACGCTCCGCCTCATCTACGAACCGCGGAAGGGCCCGGAGGTCCCGACGTTCTTCCACGAGATGCGGAACGTGTACCGGATCGGGGGCGCGGACGTCGACCGGAGCTCGCTCGAGGTTTCATTGGCGGTCAACGAGTCCGAGCAACCGCTCCAGGGTGGGGGTACCTACCTGTCCCGGCTCCGCATCGCGTTGAGCAACGACGAGTCGACGGTCGACCAGTACAATCGGGTCTTCCCGCGGGCGCGGGATCCGAACGGCGGCGCGCCGATCAGGGACCTGTTCCTGATCTTCCCGCACCTGCAGCCGTTCGCCGACAGCGTTCGGCTCCAACCTGCCGAACGGAACGACTCGCTGTACCGCACGCCCACCTACCTGCTCAACAGCCAGGGCCCTCCACCGCGGTTCCGGATTCGCATGCACTACCAGGCCGCCGGCGGCGGGGATCGGGGCTCGCTCTCGCTAGGGGCGCCACAGATCCGCGAGGGCAGCGAGAAGCTGTTTCTGGGCAACACGCAGTTGACCCGCGGGCGCGACTACGAGATCGACTACGCGGTCGGCCTGGTGACGTTCCTGAACGCCGACTCGCTGT
>CAYWNR010000506.1:0-2953 GCA_964459705.1 uncultured Gemmatimonadaceae bacterium
TCGGCGCGGAGCGCTTCCTGGCCGAGATCAAGACCACCGCCAATCTCCAGCATCCCCACATCCTCGGCCTCCACGACTCCGGCGAAGCCGACGGCTGTGGGCTCGCAACGGCCGGGAGCTGTTCTACGTCAGCGGTGAGAACGACATGATGGCCGTTCCGGTGACCGCCGGGCCCACCCCTCGTCTCGGTGAGCCGCAG
Organism: uncultured Gemmatimonadaceae bacterium; assembly: GCA_964459705.1. GTDB lineage: Bacteria > Gemmatimonadota > Gemmatimonadetes > Gemmatimonadales > GWC2-71-9 > JAOTWJ01. Next base: position 200 of record CAYWNR010000506.1, read on the forward strand.
CTGCTGTTCCGGGTGCCCGACGAGCTGCTCGGCGTCGAGTCCAGCTATTACACCCCGTGGGACGTCGCCGCGGACGGCCGGTTCATCATGGCGCGCCTGCTCCGAACGTCCGGCGACCAGGCCGAGGCTCCGGTGATCGTCGTGGAGCACTGGTTCGAGGAGCTGAAAGCGAAGATGGGGAAATGACGATCACGACCCAGCTGTCCACCGCCCTCTCCGACCGCTACCGCATCGAGCGCCACATCGGTGAAGGCGGCATGGCGACCGTCTATCTCGCGCAGGACGTGAAGCACGACCGCAAGGTCGCGCTCAAGGTGCTGCGACCGGAGCTGGCGGCGGTGATCGGCGCCGAGCGGTTCCTGAACGAAATCAAGGTGACGGCGAACCTCCAGCATCCGCACATCCTGCCGCTGCACGACTCCGGCGAGGCAAGCGGGTTCCTCTACTACGTGATGCCGTTCGTCGAGGGCGACACGCTACGCGACAAGTTGAAGCGCGAGCGGCAGCTCGACATCGACGAGGCCGTGGAGCTCACGCGCTCGGTGGCGGCGGCGCTGGACTACGCGCACCGGCAGGGCGTGATCCACCGCGACATCAAGCCCGAGAACGTGCTCCTGCACGACGGGCAGGCGATGATCGCGGACTTCGGGATCGCGCTGGCGGTGAGTCACGCGAGCGGCACGCGGCTGACGGAGACGGGGCTCTCGATCGGGACGCCGCACTACATGAGCCCCGAGCAGGCCATGGGCGACCGCGAGCTGGACGCCCGGAGCGACATCTACTCGCTGGGGGCCATGCTCTACGAGATGCTCTCCGGCGACCCACCGTACACGGGCAGCTCGGCGCAGGCCATCGTCGCCAAGGTGATCACGGAGAAGGCGCCACCGGTCACCGTGGCGCGCGACACGGTGCCGTCGCACATCGCCGCGGCCATCGCCAAGGCGCTCGCCAAGATGCCGGCGGACCGGTTCCGCTCGGCGGCGGACTTCGCGGCGGCGCTCGTGAATCCGGGGTTCACAACGCCGGCGGGCGTGACGGGCACGACGGGCGGGACGGGCACGACGGGCCCGTCGCGCCGCGGGGTGCTCATTGCCGCTGGGGCAGCCGTCGTCACACTCGTTGCCGGACTCGTTGCCGGCCGCGTGACGGCCTCGAAACCTCCTGCGAAGCTGATCGAGTTCTCGATCGCAGCTCCTGATAGTGTGACCCTCACGGGCCGGTGCTGTGGCAACGCGGTCGCCCTGTCCCCCGATGGCCAGACCGTGGTGTTCGCGGGCACCAAGGGCGCAGGGGGGCCGCTGTTTCGCCGGTTGCTGGGCCGAGTGGAGGCCGAGCCGATCCCGGGAACGGACGGCGGCTCGGTGCCGTTCTTCTCGCCCGATAGCCGTTGGCTCGGCTTCTTCGCGGACGGGAAGCTGCGCAAGGTCGCGATGGCCGGCGGCCCGCCGATCCCGATCGCGAACGTGGACCGGGTCGCCGAAGCCAGTTGGGGCGCAGGCGACATCATCGTCTATGGTGGCGCACAACGGCTCTTCACGGTGGCCGCCTCCGGTGGAGAGCCTCAGCCGCTCACGAATCCGGACTCCCTGACGAGACACTATGCGCCGAGCCTCCTGCCGGACGGCAGCGCCGCCCTGTTGACGATCCGTTCCCGCGGTGGGCTCGATGAGGTGCATATCGGCGTCGTGGACTTGGAGACCGGTACGGTGGACACGCTCGGGCTCGGCACCCGGGCCACGTATGCGAATGGCTATCTCGTCTTCTCCGGCGCCGACAACACGCTGCTCGCGCAGCCGTTCGATCCGAAGCGGCGACGCCCCACGGGGCAGGCCGTGGCGATTCTCGACGGGGTCACCTTGCATGGGAACACGACCCATGAGTTCGCGCTGTCAGCCACGGGCGGATTGGTGTATCAACCGGGCGGCGGCGTCGCGGCGTCCGGTGGCGAGAGCCTGCGACTGGCCAGCCCATCCGGCCGAACCGTGATTGCGCTTCCCGGTCATTCCGGCGACAACCTGGAGGATCCCGCGTTTTCCCCGGACGGCCGGCGGATTGCACTGACTCTTCCAGTCAACGGACAGAGATCCAGTACCGATGTCTGGATCCTGGACCGGCAACAGGGCACCCTCGAGCGCTTCACGGTCGGAGGTGGGTGGCAAGCGTCGTGGAGCCGGGATGGACGCCGCATCGCCTTCGCGGGGGACGACGGCCTTTACGTCAGGCGCGCAGACGGAACGGGAACAGTCGAGCCCGTCCTCAAGGGAAGTCGGCTCGCACAGCCCAACTGGCTCCCCGACGGGAAGTCCCTGGTGTTCCAAGCAAATGGCCGCCCCAACACCCTTCAGGATATCGGCATCGTCACGCTCGGTGATACCGTCCCGCGCTGGCTGGTCGCTACGGAATTCCGCGAGCGCCACCCGCAAGTCTCGCCGGATGGGCGGTGGCTGGCGTACGCGTCGGACCGCACCGGTGATTTCGAGGTGTACGTCCAGCCGCTCGTTCGCGAAGGTCCGCGTGTGCAGGTCTCCACCGAGGGTGGCACCTCCCCGCGCTGGAGCCCGGACGGAGGGACGCTCTACTACGTGGCTGGGGGAGCAATTGTGGCAGCGGCCCGCGCTCCAGGCAGCGACTTTCAAGTGGCGAGCCGCCAGACGGTGGTAGAGACCGAAGCAATGGACCTGAACATCACCAACGTCAATTGGGACATCCACCCCGATGGCAAGGAGTTCCTCTACATCGATCAGGGCGGCGGCG
>CAYWNR010000507.1:0-2948 GCA_964459705.1 uncultured Gemmatimonadaceae bacterium
CCGCGGGCCTGCCCCGCGACGATCGCGTCCAGGGCCGGCTCCAGCGTGTCCATGTCCACCTCGGTGACCCGGTCGCCGATGCCCCGTGGCAGCAGATCGGTCGCAAGGCGGTTCCACAGGGCTCGCCGCGGCTCGATCGCCATGTTGGCCGAGTCCATCCCGAGCAGGGCGGTGCCGCGGAGGATGAACGGGAACACGGTCGTGTGGAGCTCTGCGCCGCTCGCGTTTCCGGACGACGCGACGGCAGCGCCGATGCGCAGGGTTCGCAGGACGTAGGGCAGCGTGGCGGCGCCGACCGTGTCCACCGCTCCCGCCCAGCGCGCCGAGTCGAGCGGCCGTCCCGGCGCCGTCACCTCGTCCCGGGTCAGCAGCCCGGCCGCCCCCAGGTCCCGCAGCCGGTCGTGCTCATCGGCTTTGCCCGTCGCGGCCCAGACCTCGTGGCCCCGCGAGGCGAGGATCGCGATGGCCGTGGAGCCAACCCCGCCGGAGGCACCGGTGACGAGGACCGGGCCGTCACCCGGCCTGAGGCCGCGCTCCTCGAGCGCGGCGACGCTCATCGCGGCGGTGAACCCGGCGGTGCCGATGGCCATCGCGTCGCGCGCGGTCAGTCCGTCGGGCAGCGGCACGACCCAGCCGGACGGGATCCGCGCCAGCTCTCCGTAGCCACCGTGGCGCGCCGTGCCGATCTCATAGCCGTTCGCCAGCACCGCCGACCCGACCGGGAATGCCGGATCGTCGGATGCCGCCACCTCGCCCGCGAGGTCGATCCCGGGCACCAGCGGATACGCGCGCGCCACGCGCCCGTCCTCGCGGGCGGCGAGGCCGTCCTTGAAGTTCACGCCGGACCACGTCACGCAGACTGTGACCTCGCCGGGCGGCAGGTCCGCAGGGCGCAGGTCGCGGACCCCACGGGAGAAGGAGCCGCCCTCGGGGCGGTCGACGACGAAGGCTCGGAAGGTGTCGGGCAGAGCGGCCATGACGCGATTTTAGGTGCGGGCAAGGCAGGGTTGCATTTCGGTTGCGGATGCAACAAGGGGGTTGACGTCCGGGGCCCCACTCCCCCATCCTTCGCGACCTGATGAGCCACACCACCGTGTCCTGGTTGATGTGTATGCGTGGGCGGCCCCGCCGTGCGGAGGATGGGGTCCGAGACTTCCCGCGCTGAACATCAGCGAGTGACAGCGGGGATCTCGGATCCGAGGTCCCGGGGCCGCGAGCCAGGAGGTTCGCGGCTTTTCTGTTCTCCGGCACACACGACGGGCAGCCGCCGAGACCCAGCCATCGGGCCCCTCGACGAACTCCACACCTCAAGCCCCCGACAGCCGGAGAACCACAGATGAGCTTCGATCCCGACTCCCTCCCGAACCTGCACGCCGAGACCAAGGCGCTCCACGCCGGCCAGGTCCCGGATCCGACGACCAACTCGCGCGCGGTCCCGATCTACGCGACGACCTCCTACGTGTTCGACGACGCGGCGCATGCGGCGCGCCTGTTCGGGCTCCAGGAGTTCGGCAACATCTACACCCGGATCATGAACCCGACCACCGACGTCCTCGAACAACGGATTGCGCAGCTGGAGGGGGGGACCGGGGCCCTGGCGGTATCATCCGGCCAGGCGGCGGAAACGCTCGCGCTGCTGAACATCGCGAATGCGGGGGACGAAATTCTCTCGTCGGCGTCCCTGTACGGGGGGACGTACAACCTGTTCCACTACACCTTCCCCAAGATGGGGATCGACGTGAAGTTCGTCGATTCCTCCGACCCGCAAAATTTCCGCAAGGCGATCACGAAGAAGACCAAGGCGATCTTTGCCGAATCGATCGGAAACCCGAGGCTCGACACGCTGGACATACGGGCGGTGGCCGACATCGCCCACGGGGCGGGCATTCCCCTGGTGATCGACAACACGATGCCGTCCCCCTTCCTGCTGCGGCCGTTCGATCACGGGGCTGACGTCGTCATCCACTCCACGACGAAGTTCATCGGGGGCCACGGCACCTCCATCGGAGGAATCATCGTCGACTCCGGAAAGTTCGACTGGGGGAACGGGAACTTCCCGCAGTTCACCGAACCGGACCCCTCCTACCACGGCCTCAAGATCTGGGAGGTCTTCGGAAACTTCCCCGGCCTGGGAAACGTCGCGTTCATCCTCAAGGCGCGCGTGCAGCTCCTGCGGGATCTGGGTCCGGCGATGTCCCCCTTCAACGCCTTCCTCTTCCTCCAGGGGGTGGAGACCCTTCCCCTGCGGATGGAGCGGCACAGCACGAACGCGTTGGCGGTGGCGAAGTTCCTGTCGACGCACCCCAACGTCACGTGGGTCAACTACCCGGGGATGCCCAGCCATCCGCAGCACGCCCTGGCGAAGAAGTACCACCACCGGGAGCGGTATGGCGCGATCCTTGGGTTCGGGATCAAGGGAGGGATGGAGGCGGGAAAGAGGTTCATCGACAATGTGAAGCTCCTCTCCCATCTGGCCAACATCGGGGACGCCAAGAGTCTCGTGATCCACCCGGCGTCGACGACGCACCAGCAACTCGCCGGCGAGGAGCGGCTCGCGGCAGGAGTGACTGACGATTACGTCCGGCTGTCGGTCGGGCTGGAGCATATCGACGATATCGTCGAGGACCTCGACCAGGCGCTCCGGAAGACGTAATCGACAAAGTGAAAAAACGCCCGGAAGGGGATATCCCTGTTCCCCTCCGGGCTCTTGCGGGTGCCGACTTTCCTCCCCGTGCGTCTATGCTGCCTTCATCTTCTTCCGGACGTGCTTGCAGGCCCGCAACACCTCGCTCTTGAACTGGTCGTAGTCGACCTGCATCCCGTTGATGTAGGTGCTCCAGCCGGCCTGGGACTTGGCGAAGTGGACGGCGTCCTCGATCTCGGCATCCGTCGCTCCGTTGAGCTTCGCCACCTCCGTGTGATAGACGGCGCAGTACCGGCACCTGGTG
>CAYWNR010000508.1:0-2936 GCA_964459705.1 uncultured Gemmatimonadaceae bacterium
TCCTCTCCGAGAGCTTGCGGCAGCGAAACGCGTTCATCGGCTCGCCGTGGATCACGCAGGCCTCGTCCCATCCCGCGCATGCGCTCCCGGATGCGCCGAGCGTGTTCGTGATCCCCGTGGACACGGCGCGGGCCCGCACGGAGTTCATCCCCATCGCCATCGCCGCCGGGATCGCGCCGCGGGACTCCGTTCGCGCCGTGTATCGGCGTCTCATGGTCCGCGCGCGATCGCTCTATGACGCCAACCGCGCGCATTTCGACACGCTCCTCGCGGAAACCACCCAGCTCGATACGCCCGACGACCGGTTCGATCTGGCGTTTCAGTGGGCCAAAGTGAACCTCGACAATCAGGTCGTGTGCAACCCCGATCTCGGCTGCGGGCTCGTGGCGGGGTGGGGCGCGTCGGGCAAGAGCAGCCGCCCGGGCTTCGGGTGGTTCTTTGCCGGCGACGCGTCCATCAATTCGCTCGCGATGGACGCGACGGCCATGTGGGCGCCGGTGGCGCAGACGCTCCGGTTCTCCGCCAAATACCAGCGGGCCGACGGCAAGATCCCGCACGAGATCAGTCAGGCCGCCGGTCGGCTCCCGTGGTTCACGGACTTCCCGTACACGTACTACCACCTCGATACGACGCCCTATTGGATCACCGCCGTCTGGCGTTATTGGCTGGCGTCAGGAGACACGGCCCTGCTGAATGAGCTGTGGCCGAACGTCGTCCGCGCGTATCGCTGGACCGTCACGCGCGACACCGACGGCGACGGCTTGATCGAAGACGGGCCGGAGAACCTGGGCGCCATCGAGGTTGGGGCGTTGGGTGAAGGGCTCCATGAGGACATCTACGTCGCCGCCGTGTGGATCGAGGCCTTGCGGGCCATGCAGGACCTCGCGCGGGCGAAGAACGACCCGGCCATCGTGCAGGACGCCGCCAGACGGTACGACCTCGCCCGGAGGACGGTGAACACGCGTCTCTGGCGCGAGCGGGAAGGTCACTACGCGTTCGGCATCCTCACGTCGGGCACGACGAACGACAACCTCACGGTCTGGCCGGCGACGCCGGCGGCGTTCGGTCAGTTGGACAGCGCGCACGCCCGCCAGACGCTGATCAAGCTCGCCACCGATTCGATCTCGGCCGACTGGGGCGCCCACATCCTGTCGACCGGGAGCCCGCTCTACGACCCGATGCACTACAACAACGGCGCCGTGTGGCCGTTCGTCACCGGGTTCGTGACGTTGGGGCAGTATCGCTACGGCCGCCCCTACGCGGGCTTCCCGCTGCTGGACGCCTTGGCGCAGATGACGTTTCAGTGGAGTCGCGGCCACCATCCGGAGTTGCTCTCGGGATCGTACTACCGGCCGCTCGACACGGCGGTGCCGCAGCAGTTCTTCGCGACCTCCATGCTCGTGACACCCCTGCTCGGCGGCGTCTTCGGCTGGGAGCCCGACGCCCCACACAACCGTGCCCGGCTGGCGCCGCAGCTCCCGCCCCACTGGTCCGTGGTGCGACTGCGCCGACTTCGGGTGGGGTCCGCTTCCCTCGACGCCATCTTCTATCGCGCACCCGGTTCCTTCGCGGCCGACATCCGCCGAACGACGGGCACGCCCGCCATGGAGATAGACGTCCCCATCGCGACCGGCGGACACGACGTGCGGGTGCAGCTCGACAGTGCGGACCAACCGGTGCAGTGGGTGGACACACCCGCTGGACGGCGAGTGCGAGTCACACTCCCACCGGGCGCCCGGCACCAGGTGAACGTGCGCTGGGAGGGCGGGCTGGAGCTGATGGCCGAGCCGATAGCGCTCCAGCCGGGCCAGCGGAGTACCGGCATCCGGATCCTCGACTTCTCGGCATCCGACGGGGGCTGGGACGTCCTGCTCGAAGGTGAACGCGGTCGGACGTACGACGTGCGCCTCTACGGACGGGGCCAACTCCACGCAACGGGAGCCACCATCGTGCCGCTCGAGATGTTCTACGACCTCTTGCGCGTGACGTTCCCCAACGGCACGGGCCGCACGACGGCGCGCGTACGCCTCACCCCATGACGCAAACACCGACGGTCCTCATCAGCGAGGAGCGGATCCGCGCGCGCGTGGCCGAGTTGGGCGTTCAGCTCTCGCGCGACTACGCCGACCTCGGCGATCCCCTGCTCGTGGGCATTCTCAAGGGCTCGTTCATCTTCCTCGCCGACCTCGCCCGCGTGCTCACGGTCCCGCACGCGGTGGATTTCCTGGCCGTCTCGAGCTACGGCGCGCGTGGATCCAGCCGCGGTGCCGTCCGGCTCATCCTCGATCTGCGGGAGACGATTCGCGATCGGCACGTCCTCATCGTCGAGGACATCGTGGACTCGGGGAACACCCTCGCGTACGTGCGGGAAATGCTCTCGGCGCGGCGTCCGGCCTCCGTCCGGACGTGTACCTTGGTCACCAAGCCGACACGGCGCGAGGTGGACGTCACGCTGGAGTACGTGGGATTCGAGATTCCGGACGTCTGGGCCGTCGGATACGGCCTCGACTACAAGGACCACTACCGCACCCTCCCCTACATCGGCTCCATCGTCCCACCCATATGACCACGTCCGTCCGCGCCGGAGCGTGGGATCCCGACGCCTGGTCCGGAATCGTGGTATCCGACGCGCCCGGTCGCGGCCTCGCGGTCCGCTGGGCCGTGGAACGGGACGGCGAACGCGCCGACCGGGCCGACCTCCTCAACCTCGTGCACGACATCGGCCCGCACGACCCCGACGGTCGGTACGCCCGCGTGGAGTTCGACACGTCGCTTCCCTTCGGGAAAGGGAACGACACGCCGATCGTTCCCAAGGCATACCGCGGCGCCGGGCTCACGCTCGAATGGGGGAGGACCGAGAACGGCGCGGTGTTGCGTGCGACGGCCTGGTATGCGGGCGTGCTCGAGCTGCGCGGCTATTCGCCGTGGGATTGGAG
>CAYWNR010000509.1:0-2926 GCA_964459705.1 uncultured Gemmatimonadaceae bacterium
GGATTCCCGTCCACGTCCAGCAGTTTGATCGGCGCGATGCCCGTGGCGGTGAGTGGCCCCTCCACCACCGCGCGATCCCCCACGATCACGATGTTCAGGTGCCCCAGGTCGATGTACTGCTTCGCCACGCGCACCATATCCTCCCGGGTCACCGCGTTGATCTTGGCTGGGAAGTCCTGATAGTAGGATTGCGGCAGCCCTTCGGTATAGATGTCGGCAATGGCGGCGCTGATGCCGTTGACCGACGCGAACCGCCGCGGCAACGACTGGATCAGTGCCTGTTTGCCCTGCTGCATCTCATCGTCGGTGAACGGGACGGCGCCTTCCACGCCGCGGAACTCTTTCATGAACTCGATCAACGCGCTGTCCGTCTTGCCGGTGACGATCCCGCCGCCCGCCTGGAACGCGCCGGGCCCATGTCCGAAGGCGAACCGCGAGCGCACGCCGTAGCTGTAGCCTTTGACCTCGCGGATGTTGTGATTCAACCGCGACTGAAACAGCCCGCCGAGCAACGTGTTCATCACGTCGAGGGCGTAGTAGTCGGGGGTATCGCGCGCCGGACCGGGCAGGCCGATGGCGAACACCGATTGCGCGGAATGCGGCTTGTCCACGAGGTAGATGGTGGTCGGCTTGGGTGCCGGCACCGGCGGATACTGCCACGCGGGACGCGCGCCGCCGGCCGGCCAGGCCGCGAACGCCTGCTCCAACGCCGCTTTCACGGCGGCCGGCTCCACGTCACCCGTCACCGTGATCACCGCTCGGCCCGGCTGATAGTACGCGTCGTGGAACGCCACGATGTCGTCACGCATGATGGCGTGCACCGAGGCTTCGGTCATCACCCGGCCGTACGGGTGCGCGTCGCCGTACAGCACCTTCGCGAACACGTTCGCCGCGATGCTGTTGGGCCGGTCGCGTGCCTGCTGCAATCCCACCAGCGTGCGCCCCCGGATGCGTTCCAGCGCTTCCTCGGGGAACGTCGAGTGGAGCAGCATGTCCGCCGCGAGCGCCAGCGCCGGCTCGAAGCTGGACGTGAGCGACGTGAAGCCGATGGTGCCGTCCTCCTCGCCGACGCCGCTGAAGATCTGCGTCCCCAGCATCTGTTGCGCCTCCGACAGCTGGTCGGCGGTCTTCGTCGTGGTGCCTTCGCTCAGCATCTGTGCCGTGAAGTTCGCGACGCCGACCTTGTCGGCGGGCTCGAAGTTGGCCTGCCCACCCACGAATCGGATGGCCACCGCGACGAGCGGCAGGTTGTGCTTCTGGCTGACGACGAGCTGCGCCCCGTTCGCCAGCGTCGTGCTGGTCCAGGTGGGGATGTGGATGGTGGGCGTCGGGCCGGGTGTCGGCGGGACGTCGCGATTCAGCGCCTGGGCGGCGAGCGGCGCGCTCTGGACGCCGAGCGTCAGTACGAGTGCCAGGATGAGGTGGCGCATCAGTTGCCCCCCATGAGGTAGTGCCCGCCGTCCGGCGAGACGGTGACCTTGGTGCTCTGATCCGGCTTGGACGCCAGGTCGATCTTCCCCTGCGGCACGATGCTCAGCACCGCGCGTCCGGCGCCGAGGTACTTGTTCGCGACGCGCTGCACGTCCGCCGCAGTCACCGCTTTGAGCTTGCCGTACTGGGTCTGGTAATACGCCGGATCGTTGTGGAACACGGCGCCCGACAGGAGGATGTTGGCGCGGCCGAGGTTCGACTGGAGCGCCGCGACGAAGCCGAACTCGAGCCCCGCCGCCGTCCGCCGCATCTCATCCGCGGTGGGACCATCCCGCTTCAGCCGATCGATGATCGAGTCGGTGCTCGCCTCCAGCTCTCCGAGCGTGTGCCCGGGACGCGGGGTGATGAGCACGAGGAAACTGCCGGCCAGCTCGTTCGCGTCGTTGAATGCCCCGATATTCGTCGCCGACTGCTGGTCGTAGACCAGCGCCTTGGTGAGCCGCGCGGTGCGCGATCCCGAGAGAATGTCCGCCAGCGCGTTCAACGCGTACGCGTCGTCGCTATTCTCACCGACCGTGGGCCAGGCCATGTACAGCCTCGGCACCTGCACGCGGTCCTCGAAGACCAGCCGCTTCTCGGCGCTCAGCGTCACCGCCGGAACGGTCGGGCGGGTGATGGGCGCCCCCTTCGGCAGGTCGCCGAAGTACTCCGTCACCCACTGCTTCACCTGCGCCGGGTCGATGTCGCCCACGATGGCGATCGTGGCGTTGGACGGCGCGTAGTAGAGCCGGAAGAACTGCTTCACGTCGTCCACCGTGGCGTGTTGCAGATCGGTCATGTAGCCCACGACCGGCCAGGAGTACGGATCCGCAGCCGGCAACGTGGCCGCCGTCAGGATCTCGAACGCGCGCCCGTAGGGCTGGTTGTCGACGCCCTGGCGCCGCTCGTTCTGCACGATGTCCCGCTGGGCGACGAACTTGTCCTCGTCCAGCTTGTCGAGCAGGAAGCCCATCCGATCGGACTCGAGCCACAACGCGCTCTCCACGTAGTTCGACGGCACGTTCTCGTAGTAGTTCGTGCGGTCGTTGGTGGTGGAGCCGTTGTTGTTGCCGCCGACGCCCTCGGTGAGCCGATCGTGCATCCCGTAGGGCACGTGTCCCGAGCCGGTGAACATCACGTGCTCGAACATGTGCGCGAAGCCGGTGCGGCCGGGCGCTTCGTTCTTGGAGCCCACGTGATACCACACGTCCACCGCGGCCTGCGGAATGGTGCGGTCCACCGAGAGGATGACGTTGAGACCGTTGGGCAGCGTGTAGTGCTCGAACGGAATGTTTATGGCGCCCCCGGCCTTGGGCGGCGCCTGCGCCAGGGCGGGCGCCGCGAGGGCGACCGCCAGCGCACTAAGGAGTCCAGTCTTCAGGTTGGTCCGCATCCGATTTCTCCGGTATGGCAGTTGTCGCGTAAAAGTACACGCCGGACCGCGACGAAGGTCCGC
>CAYWNR010000510.1:0-2925 GCA_964459705.1 uncultured Gemmatimonadaceae bacterium
TGAGCCGTCGCGCCTCGAAAGCCAGCACCGCGGGCACGAGCGCCGCCGCGACGACCGCGGCGTCGCTCACGGCGACTCCCTGACGGACACCGTCGGAAGCCCGCTCGAGTGAGAACCGCAGGGCTTCTCCGAGCCACCGGACGAGCGGGTCCCGACTCGCCGAGCACCGGCGCACCTCTGCTGGGGTGACCCGCGCCTGCCGGGTGAGATCGAGCGGGACGAGCCGTGTGCCGGGGTTCGCGGCCAGCACCGCATCGGCGGCGTCGGGGTCGGCCCAGAGGTTGAAGTCGGCCGCGCGGGCCGGGCTCCCACGCGCTCGGACGGTGCCGGCCATCGCCAGGTGAAGGTGCACGCGTGACCGAACGAGCCCCTCGTCGGTGCGGAGTGCGTGGGCGAGGTTGGTGAGCGGCCCCAGCGTGACGAGAAGAACGCCGGGAGGCTGATCCGCGAGGACGTCGAGCAGAGCGGTCGGATTGGCCGTGACCGGTGGTGCCGGTGGCACCGGCGCATACCCGATTCCCTCAGGGCCGTGGCGCGTGGGGTCCGCGTCGGGCGTTCCCACCAACGGGCGGTCGCTGCCGGGCCGGACGCGGGCGTCGTCGTCGCCGGCGAGCGCCGCCACGACGCGCGCGTTCCGGGTGGCCGCGTCGAGCGAGGTGTTTCCGAAGAGCGTGACGACCGCCGCCACCCCAATCGACGAGGCGCGGATCGCCAGCGCGAGAGCGACGGCGTCGTCGATGCCGGGGTCGGTATCGATGACGAGAGGTGACGGTCCCTTCCCGTGCACCGGTGGCCCGTCTAACGTTGAGCCATGACGCAACCACCGGCCACCGGGGACCGAACCCGGTATGACGCCCTCGTGACCCGTTTTGGTGAGGGCTGGCAGCGAGAGAACGGCGACGGCATTGCGGAGATCTTCTCCGAAGATGGGGTATTCGTCCCCGGCCCGTTCGAGCCGCCACTCAAAGGCCGCGAGGCGATTCGGGGCTACTGGCGTGATCTGCCACGCGAGCAGGCCGAAATAGCGTTCCGACACGGCGAAATCTTCTCGGCGGGCCCGTGGTTCGCCACTGAATTCAAGTGCACCTTCCGGCGCCGGCGCACGGGCGAGGCGGTGACCATCCGTGGCGCGCTCTTCTGCGAAACGACCGGTGACCTGATCGGTGAGATGCGGATGTACTGGGAGCGGGCGGTGCGGCGCGACTGATGGCGCAGGGCGCGCTGATCCTCGGAACGCAGGGGTGGAACTACCCGGCCTGGGTCGGCCCATTCTATCCCATCGGCACCCGAACCGCGGACATGCTCGCCTGTTACGCCCGGGCGTTCCAGACGGTGGAGGTGGATTCCACGTTCTACGGGCCGCCGGCCGAGCCGGTGGTACTCGGCTGGAGCGCGCGCGTGCCCGAAGCGTTTCGATTCGCGCTCAAAGTCCCGCAGCAGATCACGCATGAACGCCGATTGGTCGATGCCGCAGACGCGCTCGACCAGTTCCTGGGGCGGGCGCGCCTCCTCGGCGACCGTCTCGGGCCGCTCCTTCTGCAGATGCCACCGGACTGGACGCCCACGACCGAGGCACGCCGCGCCCTGGCCGAGTTTCTCCCGGTGTTGCCCGGGGATTTCCGCTGGGCGATCGAGTTCCGAGATCCGCGCTGGGTGGACGACGAGATTCTCGGCCTGCTCCACCGCCATCGCGTCGCGCTCGCGCTGGTCGAGGGGCGCTGGGTGCGGCGGGATGTCATGCTCGCGCTCGCCGCGCGGCCGACGACGGACTTTGGCTACGTGCGCTGGATGGGTCCCGATCGGGCCATCACGAACTACTCGCGCATTCAGGTGAATCGCGACGGCGAGATCGAGTCGTGGGCCCTGGCGGTGGAGGCCCTGCGCGCCCACGTGCGAGAGGTCTTCGGGTACTTCAACAACCACTTCCAGGGCCACAGTCCGGCCAGCGCGCGCATGATGCAGCAACGGCTCGGTCTGCCGGTCGTGGAGCCCGCGTCTTTACGGGAGCAGGAGGAGCTGTTTCGGTGAGCGCCGCGTGTCGCGGGCTGCGCAAATCCCTGTTCGCGACGGTGCTGCTCCTGGGGCTGGGCCCGCAGCCCAGGGCTTTCGGTCAGGCCTCGCACGATATCGTCCTCGCCACCACCACCTCGGTGCGTGATGCCGGTCTGCTGGCGAGTCTGCTACCACCGTTCGAGTCCGCAACCGGCTATCGCGTCAAGGTGATCGCGGTGGGGAGCGGGCAGGCGATGGAATTGGGCCGGCGCGGGGAGGCCGACGTCTTCATCCTCCACGATCCGGCGGGCGAGGAACGGTTCGTCGCGGACGGCTACGGCATCGATCGGCGGCCCTTGATGCACAACGAGTTCCTGCTGATCGGTCCCCCGTCCGACCCGGCCAATGCCAGGGGAGCCGATGTTCTGAACGCGTTTCGCGCGATCGCGAAGGCCGAAGCGCCGTTCATCTCGCGCGGTGACCGCTCGGGCACCAACGTCCGCGAGCTGTCGCTCTGGAAGGCCGCCGGCATCGACCCCGCCGAACCGTGGTACCGTGAGACGGGGCAGGGGATGGGAGCAACGCTCGTCATTACGGATCAACTCCGCGCCTACACGCTCACCGACGTGGCCACGTTTCTCAGCCACCGCTCGCCGCTGGCGCTCGACGTGATTTGTCAGGGGGACAGCCTGCTGCGGAACGTCTATCACGTGATCCGCGCGAATCCCGACCGATTCACGCGGGTGAACGTCCCGGGGGCGCTTTCCTTCGCCGACTACATGGTGTCGGACTCGACGCAGCGTCGCATCGGGGAATTTCGGCGCGCCGAACTGGGGAGATCGATCTTCATTCCGGACGTCCGCCCCTAGATCTCCACGATCCCCAACGCCGGTCGCTGCTCCCACGCGCCGCGCGTGAAGTCCGGCGCCGCCA
>CAYWNR010000511.1:0-2919 GCA_964459705.1 uncultured Gemmatimonadaceae bacterium
TGGCCGCGTTGGCCATCCTGACAACCTCGGTCCGCCGGTCCGCCGGTCCGCCGGTCCGCCGGTCCGCCGGTCCGTCAGCCCGTCAGCCCGCCTAGATTCCCCCGGTCGATCCAATCACCTCCGGAGCCCCCGATGCGACTCGTATCCCGATCTCTGATCACGGTCACATGCCTCTTCCTCCTCCGCGCCCCGCTCGCGGCGCAGGGCGCGGATTCCCTCACGCTGGACCGGCTGTACGCGTCCCGCGAGTTCTCTGCCCGTAGCCTCGGTCAGGCCCAGTGGCTCGAGGACGGCGGGTACACGGAGGTCGTCGAGTCGCCCACCGTGACGAACGGCGAAGACATCGTTCGGGTCGATCCCCGCACCGACGGCCGGCGCGTCCTGATCACCGCCCAACAGCTGACGCCCGCCGGCGGGACGCCGCTCACGGTCGAGGGCTACTCGTGGTCGGCGGACGGTCAGAAGCTCCTGGTGTTCACCAATACCGCCAGGGTCTGGCGCTACAACACGCGCGGCGACTACTGGGTGCTGGATCGCGCGTCGGGACGCCTCCAACGGATCGGGCCGGATCGCCCCGAGTCGTCGCTGATGTATGCCAAGTTCTCGCCCGACGGGACGCGGGTGGGCTTCGTGAGTGAGAACGATCTCTACGTCCAGGATCTGGCGACCGGCGCCGTCACCCGGCTCACCACCGACGGCTCGCGCACCATCCTCAACGGCCGATTCGACTGGGTGTACGAGGAGGAGGTCTTCTACCATGGACCGCTGGGGGCCGACGGCTGGCGCTGGAGCCCGGACGGGGCGCACATCGCGTACTGGCAGCTCGACGCCAGCGGCGTGCGGGACTTTCTGCTCATCAACGATACGGACTCGCTCTACTCGTTCACGATCCCGGTCCAGTATCCCAAGGCGGGCACCACGAACTCGGCGGCGCGCGTGGGCATCGTGCCGGCAAGCGGTGGGCCGACCGTGTGGCTCAAGGTCCCGGGCGATCCGCGCCAGAACTACATCGAGCGGATGGAATGGGCCGCGAGTTCCGACGAGGTCGTACTCCAGCACGTGAACCGGCGGCAGGATTCGCTGCAGGTGATGCTCGCCAACGTCCACTCGGGGGACGTCCGCGCCATTCGTACGGAATACGATTCGGCCTGGGTCGAGGAGCAGGACGATTTGCACTGGCTCGACGGCGGCAAGCGCTTCACGTGGATGAGCGAGCAGGACGGATGGAAACGCCTCTACGTGATCAACCGCGACGGGACGGGCGCGCGGGCGGTCACCCCTCCCAACGCCGACGTGATCAGCGTCCTGGAGCTCGACGAGCGGGGCGGCTGGGTCTACTACTCCGCGTCACCCACTGATCCCGTCCGTCGCTACCTGTTCCGTGCGCGGCTCACGGGCGACCTGAAGGCCGAGCGTCTGACCCCGACGGACGCGCCGGGCTGGCACGGCTACGACATCGCGCCCGGGGCGAAGCTCGCCATCCACACGTTCTCGACCACAGAGATCCCCACCGTGACGGATCTGGTGGAGCTGCCGTCGCACAAGGTCGTGCGGGCGCTCCAGGACAACGCGGCGTTGCGGGCCAAGGTCGCGGCCGTGAAGCCGCGGCCCACGCGGTTCTTCCGCGTGCAGACGGTGGATGGCGTGACGCTCGATGGGTGGATGATCACCCCGAGGAACTTCGATCCGTCCAAGAAGTGGCCGGTGCTGTTCTATGCGTATGGGGAGCCTGCCGCCACCACCGTGAACGACCGCTGGGGCGGCACGCAGTCGTTGTGGTATCAGTACCTGGCCGACCAGGGCTACGTCATCATGAGCCTCGACAATCGGGGCACGCCGGCCCCGCGCGGCAGGGCGTGGCGCAAGTCCTTCTACCAGCGGGTCGGGCAGATCAACTCACGGGACCAGGCCATGGGCGTGCTGGCGGTCGCGGACAGCTTCCCGTTCGTGGATAAGGGACGCATCGGCATCTGGGGTTGGAGCGGCGGCGGCTCCAGCACGCTGAACGCGATGTTCCGCTACCCGAACATCTATCGGATGGGGATGGCGGTGGCGCCAGTGCCCGATCTCCACTACTACGACACCATCTATCAGGAGCGGTACACCGGCCTGCCGTCCGTGAGCCCGCAGGCGTACGAGCAGGGGTCGCCGATCACGTTCGCCCAGAACCTCGAGGGTGACCTGCTCGTCGTCCACGGGAGCGGAGACGACAACGTCCACTATCAGGGAACCGAGGCGCTGGTCAACAAGCTCGTCGCGTCCGGCAAGCAGTTTCAGATGATGGTGTATCCCAACCGGTCACACGGGATCTACGAGGGCCGGGGAACGACGCGACATGTGTATGGATTACTGACGAAGTACTTGCTGGACCATCTGCCGGCGGGAGCGCGATAGGCGGTCAGGCGGTTAGGCGGTTCGCAGTTGTACCGGTCATTACGAGTCCGTCGGGTCCGTCGGGTCCGTCGGGTCCGAACGTCCGTTCGCCGTAGCACTTACGCCGCCAGAACGAGTATTTCACTCCCGGTTCACGGGCTCTTCACCCCGTTCATGCTAGTGTGCTCTTGGTCGCTTGAGCCACATGGAGTTGTCGATGGACGATCGGGTCATTGCCCTGCACCTCACACCGAAGCAGCGAGAGTTGATTCGGCGCGAGACTGGGTATCGGCCCTGGGTTCTCCGGTTCCGGCTCGGCGAGTTGCAGAAGCGGATCGCCATTCAGGAGGGTGACATCGAGGAGAACGAGCAAACGGAGCTCGACGACCTCCTGGCGCACGCGCGATCGTGATTCGATAGAGGGTGGTGGTGTGGGGTGGGGAGAGCGCCCGGGGAGCCCCCGGGCGCTCGTGTTTTTGGCCGATAGTCGATAGCCGATGGCCGATAGCCGATGGCCGATGGCCGATGGCCGATGGCCGATAGCCG
>CAYWNR010000512.1:0-2913 GCA_964459705.1 uncultured Gemmatimonadaceae bacterium
GTTTCGACCGCCGCGGAGGAGGCCAAGGACCCGAAGCGGGATATGCCGTTCGGGATCATCATGAGCCTCATCCTCTGCACGGTGCTCTATATCGCGGTCGCCATCGTGATGACGGGCATGACGCCGTGGAACCAGCTCGATACGCCCGAGCCCATGCTCACCGCCCTCGCCGGGGCCAGCGGCAGCCCCAAGTTGCTCGCCGCGGCCCGCGTGATCGTCGCGCTGGGCGCGGTGATCGCGATGACGTCGGTCCTGCTCGTCTTTCAGTTGGGACAGCCACGGATCTTCTTCTCGATGGGGCGCGATGGTCTGTTGCCACCGTGGGCGGCCAAGGTGCATCCACGGTTCCGGACGCCATGGATCCCCACCATCATCACGGGTGTGTTCGTTGCGACCTTCGCGGCGTTTGCCAACATCGACGAGGCCGTGGAACTGACGAACATCGGTACGCTGTTCGCGTTCGTGCTGGTGGCGGCCGGCGTGCTGGTCCTGCGGATCAAGGAGCCCGATCGGCCGCGGCCGTTCCGCGTGCCGTTCTCGCCGGTGACGCCCGTGATCGCCATCGTGGCGTGCACGTATCTCATGTTCAAGCTGCCGACCATCACCTGGATCCGGTTCTTCGTATGGCTGGCGATCGGGGCGGTACTGTACTTCTCGTATGGGTTCCGGCGGTCGAAACTGCGGACGAACGGATAAACAGGATAGACGGGATGGACGGGATAGCGCGCTCATGAAGCTGCACACGAAGATCCTCATTGGTCTCGCGCTCGGCGCCGGCGCCGGGGTAGGCGCGAATCAGTTCCTCGCCGACGCGACCTGGGTGCAGTGGTTCGCGAACAACATCGCGAACCCGGTCGGTCAGGTCTTCTTGCGGATGCTGCTGATGATCGTGCTCCCGCTCGTGTTCGCGTCGATCGCGCTCGGTGTGGCGGGCATGGGCGACCTTCGCTCCGTGGGGAGGGTGGGCGGCAAGACCATCGGCTACTTCCTGATGTCCACCGCGATCTCCGCGGTGATCGGTCTGGTGCTGGTGAACACGTTTCATCCCGGCGCGGGAATGGATCCCGCGATGCGCCAGGAGCTGTTCGCGACCTACCAGTCGGAGGCCGCCGGGCTCCAGGCGCGCTCCGAAATCGGCTTCGGCATCAACACGTTCGTCAACATGGTGCCGCGGAACCCGGTGCAGGCCGCCGCCGACATGGACATGCTGGGGGTGATCTTCTTCGCCCTGATGTTCGGCGCCGCGCTAACGCTCATCCCCAAAGAGCGCGCCGACCCGATGATCAAGTTCCTCGACGCGCTCGGCGAAGTGGTTATCAAGATCATCGACTTCGCGATGAAGCTGGCGCCCTATGGCGTATTCGGCCTGATCTTCGTGGTGACGTCCCGCTTCGGCTGGCACCTGCTGGGCCAGCTGGGCAAGTACGTGCTCGTGGTGCTGGTGGGTCTCACGATCCACGCGGTCGTCACGCTCTCGATACTCGTTCGAACGATGGGTGGCATGAGTCCGCTCAAGTTCTGGAAGGCGGCGCGCCCGGTCATCATCACGGCCTTCTCGACGAGTTCGAGCGCTGCCACCCTGCCGACCAATATCCAGGTGGCGGAACAGGATCTCGGCATTTCTCCCAAGATCGCCGGCTTTGTCCTGCCGCTCGGCGCCACCATGAACATGAACGGGACGGCGCTCTACGAGGGCGTGACGGTGCTGTTCCTGGCGCAGGTATTCGGCGTGGACCTCAACCTCGGCCAGCAGATCGTGGTCGTGCTACTCTCGGTGATCATGGCGGTGGGCGCGGCCGGCGTGCCGGGTGGCTCGTTGCCGCTGATCATGGTAGTGCTGGCCAGCGTCGGCGTTCCCCCCGAAGGCATCGCCATCATTCTGGGGGTGGACCGTATCCTCGACATGAGCCGCACCGTGCTCAACACGACGGGCGATCTCAGCGCGACGGTGTTCGTTGCGCGCTCCGAAGGGGGGAGGGGGGAGGGGGAGGGGGACAGGGGGGAGGATCGACGGACAGACGGCAAGACGGCGAGCGGTTCCTAGCTTCTGGGGTGAAGGCGGCCTCCGTTGGGGGATCAGGGTCCCTACGTCGGGGGCCGCCTTTCACCGAAGAACTACACACCGCTGTCCGTATCGCCGTCTTGCCGTCTATCCTGCCACCTCAATCCGTTTCCTCTCGACTTTCACCTCAGAAGGCTATTCGTACCTCAACGACTCGACGGGATCAACGTTGGCCGCCCGCCGTGCGGGCAGGATCCCCGCGGAGAGGCCGATCACGGCCAGCGTGATGGAACAGCCCAGCGCGATGGGCCAGGAGAGAATCGGGTTCGCGATGTAGCGCATGGCCGGATCCTGGTTGGGGATCGCGTTGACCCCGGTCACGATGAGGGCGGCCACCGCGAGCCCGATGGCGCCACCCAGAAGCGTGATCATCAGGGCCTCGCCAACGAACTGCAGCATGATGTGCGGACGCCGCGCGCCCACCGCGCGCTTGATGCCGATCTCGCGCGTCCGCTCCCGCACCACCACGTACATGATGTTGGCGACACCGACGCCGGCGACGATCAGGGTGAACGCGCCCACGAGGCCCAGAAAGATCTGGATGCCGAGGCCGATGGCATCCGTCTGCTTCTGGTCTTCGATGAAGTCCCACATGGAGAGCGCGCGAATGTCCGCGGGATCGAACTTGTAGCGCCGTCCGAGCACGTCGTAGAGCTGTTGCTTGACACTCGCGGCTTCCTTGACGTCGCGCGGGCGGATCAGCAGGTGGCTCACGTAGCGGGGACCGTAGATGGTCTTGAGGGTGGACGAGGGGATGATTGCGCGGTCCTCGTCGGGTCCGTTGTTGCTCGAGTCCTGGAACTTCTTCTCCATGACGCCGACGACGGTGAACGGCAAGCCATCGAGCAGCA
>CAYWNR010000513.1:0-2904 GCA_964459705.1 uncultured Gemmatimonadaceae bacterium
TGGTCGGCGGGGTTTTCCGGCACCTGGTTCCTCGACCCGCAGGATTCGCTGTTCCAGCGTATCGGTCGGCGGTTCATCGAGCGCCAGCGGGAGCTGTTCGGCACCGATCACCTCTACGCCGCCGATCCGTTCAACGAGATCGATCCGCCGTCCAACGATTCGATCTTCCTTGCCGGGATGGGGCGCGCCATCTACGGCGCCATGCGCTCGGCCGACACGAGTGCCACCTGGGTGATTCAAGCGTGGTTCCTGGTGTACCAGGCGAAGTTCTGGCGGGACCCGCAGGCCCAGGCCCTGCTGGGCGCGGTGCCCGACGACCACATGCTGGTGCTCGATCTCTGGGGCGACCGCTCGCCTGCGTGGAAGGCGCGCAAGGCGTTCTATGGGAAGCCGTGGATCTGGAACGTGCTGTACAACTTCGGCGGCAAGGTCAGCGTGAACGGCGACATGCCGAAGATCGCGGCCAATCTCGACAGCGCCATCCAGAGCCCGGACAAGGGACGCATGGCGGGTCTCGGCATGACGATGGAGGGACTCGGCACCAACCCGATCGTGCCGGACTTCGTGATGGATCAGGTCTGGCGCGATCACGTTCCCGACGTCACCGCGTGGACGCGCGATTACGTGATCCGCCGCTACGGTCGCGCCAATCCTTCGGCGTGGAGCGCCTGGCAGCTCCTGCTCGCCACCGCATTCCGGTCCGCCGCCCAGACGGGGAACTTCCTGGCCGAGCGACCGCAGTTCTACGTGCAAGGGCGACGGTACCGGAGCGAGCCCATCGCGCCCTACGACGATGCGATCGTCGCCCGCGCGCTCGATTCACTGCTTGCCGCCGCACCGGCACTCGGCGCCGGCGATGCCTACCGCTACGACGTGGTGAACCTGACGCGGCAAGTCCTGGGGCAGCTCGGGTTGCCGCTGGTCCGCCGGGTGGAGGATGCGTACGACCGGAAAGACCGCCCGGCGCTGCTCGCGGCGGAGGGACAGGTGCAAGCCCTACTGCGCGACCTCGACGACCTGGTGGGGACGCGGCCCGAGTTCTTGCTGGGGCGGTGGATTGCCGACGCGAAGCGGTGGGGAACCACCGACGCCGAGCGGCGGCTGTACGAGTGGAATGCCCGGAACATCGTCACGCTGTGGGGCACCAAGTGCACCGAGGGAGAGAACGACGACCTGAATCTCTACGCGTTCAAGGAGTGGGAGGGGATGTTCACGTCGTACTTCCTCCCGCGGTGGCAGGCGTTCTTCACGCGGCTCAACGCGTCACTCGATGCCGGGACGCCGTTCGAACGGGCGTCGTTCGCCGCGGCGTCGTGCGAATGGGAGCAGGGGTGGTCGCGCGATACGACGTCGTTTCGCACCGTGCCCGCCGGAGATCCGATCGCGACGGCGGAGCGACTGGTACGGAAGTGGCGCGGAGAATGGACGAGGTGACGGCGTTTGGATGCTGGTCGAGATCGTGATGGCTCGCAACTGACGCGGCGGCTCGGCCGCCGTCCGCTCGACCTCTCGGCGCTCAGAAGGCGGCCAGGTACCAGTTCAGCACCGTGGCGGAGCCGCGGTGCGTCCAGCCGGTGACCTCCGAGTACCGCATCCGATAGTACCGCACGAGCGCGGTGCCGGGTGGCAGCGCGGGGCTCGGCGCCAGTTCCACGCGCACCACGGCGTTGCTCAATCGACCGCGGACCGCGAGCGACCGAATGGTCACGGACGACGCCTCGAGCATCGCGCTGCCCCGATCCGCCAGCGACCTGGTGGTGTCACCGAGGATGGGCCGGATCAGCTCCGCGTGAACCCAGGTCTCCAGCGCGGCGCGTCCCTGCGTGTCGAGCTTGGCGCGCGCCGTCACCACCCGGAACACCACGACGGCTGCCAGGAGGACCAGCACCACCACCGCTTTCCAGCCGGAGAGCGTCACGGTCTTTCCACTCATGTCTTCTCCCGTGCCCAAGGGGTCCGGTCAGCCGGCGAGGAACGAGCGGAGCACGCCATGGTCAATCAGTCACCCTTCCACCCCGGCCCGCGCACCACTCGGCCAGGCAGCGCGCCGGTGTGCTCGCCCTCCTTCACCACCTGTGTCCCGTTCACGAACACGTCCACCACGCCGGTGGCGTACTGATGCGGCTTCGCGTAGGTGGCGTGATCGGCGATCGTCGTGGGATCGAATACGACCACGTCGGCATAGTAGCCCGGACGTAGCGACCCGCGCCGCCGCAGCTTCATGGTCTCCGACGGGAACGCAGACAGGCGACGGATGGCCTCCTGAAGCGGGATCACGTGCTCATCCCGCACGTAATGGCCGAGCAACTTCGCGTAGTTCCCGTAGGCGCGCGGGTGCGGATTGGACTTGAGGAACACGCCCTCGGAAGCCGGCGCCGCCGCGTCCGAGCCGAACGTCACCCACGGCAGCTTGAGCTTCTTGATCACGTTGTCTTCGGACATGATGAAGTACACCGTCCCTACGCGACTGCCGTCTTTGATGACGAGGTCGATGGCCGCGTCCTCCGGCGACTCGTTCCACAGCGTCGCGACTTCGGTCAGCGTCTTCCCGGTGAGCGGCTTGAGCGAGTCGGCGTTGAAGCCCACGAGCAGCACGTTGTCGGGCGAGCCGGCGGCGAGGAGCAGGTTCTCCCACGCGTCCGTGGGCGTCCGCATCTCGCGCACTACGCGGCGCCGGATGGCCGGATCCTGGAGCCGCTTGGCCCAGGCGTCGTAGCCGCCTTCCTGCACCCAGGGCGGCATGGCCGCGTCGAGTCCCGTGGCACCCGCCGTGTAGGTGTACATGTCGGCCGTGATCTGAAGCCCCTCGGCGCGTGCCGCCTCGATCTTCGCGATCGCCTGATCGAGCTTGGGCCAGTTGGCCTTGCCCGCCGCCTTGAAGTGGTAGACCTCGGCCGGCACCTT
>CAYWNR010000514.1:0-2901 GCA_964459705.1 uncultured Gemmatimonadaceae bacterium
GGCAGGGCGCGTCGGACGAGGAGCTCGAGAGCCTCATTCGCGACACCTGGGCGAAGCGGAGTGATCGCGGGGCCGAAGAACGAGCCGCCGAGGGAGCGCGGGGCGCCCTGTACGCGATCGAGCCCCTGCGGGTGGACCCGCACAAGGAAATGCACACGCGGGGGGGATGAAGATACGCGCGGGAGACGCCGGGGGAGCGGGAGCAAGGGGATGAACGGGATAGACGGGATGAACGGGATCTTCGGGACGACGACATTGGTGCGAGGACGACGACGCGCGGACGTGGCCCGCGCCGGAAGGCGCGCGTCCATGCCGCTCCTCCCGTGGCGGCGATGGGTGCTGGCCGCAAGCATCCCGTTGTTGTCCTCCGCCTGCGCCAAGAAGCCCCCTGCCGACTTTTCGCCTGACCCAGGCCTGGTGGCCCGGATCCGCGAGATCCGGATGGAGGTGCCGGCGGCTGCATGTCCGGGTCAGACGTTCCGCGCGGACTACATCGCGGTCATGGATGACGGCGGGGAACTCCCCTTCGCCACGTCCTACGACAAGAAACACCCGCCGGCACTCCACGTGGTGTTCCTCAGCCGCTACTCGGCGGAAGCCACCGCGCTCGAAAACGGCAACTGGGCGGCGGCGCCCGACCCGCTCGTGTCGGCCGTGACGGGGTTTAGGTTGCGGGCGCTCATGCGCGCGGATCCCCAACTCATCGTGGAGACCGTCGTCGAGCCGAGTTACGAGTGTGTCGATCATACGCTCGAGTTCAGCGGTCCGCGTGGGCGGGATGACAGGGACGGCGGGCCGGGGCCCGACGTCACGGTGCGATTGGGTCTGTTGACCTCGCCGTTCGTCCGCCGATTGATCGTGGCGGAGGTGACGGTGGAGCAAGCGCCACCGCTCTACGTGTTGGCCGATGCGGACAACGTCGACCCCGCGGACTGGCTGCGCGTCGCGGCGCTGGGCGGTCCTGGCGGTCGCGGGTCCGATGGGAAGAAAGGGCAGGCGGGGCGGGCAGGCACGCCCGGATGCCCCGGGGGACCGGGCGGCGCGGGCGCCGCGGGCGAAGACGGCCAGGCGGGGGGTGACGGCGGGCCCGGCGGGCACGTGACGATCATCGTCGCCGAGGAGGAGCCGTTCCTCGCGGGGCTGGTCGAGGGCAGGACCGATGGCGGACCACGAGGGGCGGGCGGGCGCGGCGGTAAGGGCGGAGCCGGCGGTGCGGGTGGCGCCGTTGCTGGAGACGCGCGACGATGCCAGGCCGGGCCTCGGGGCCCCGACGGCGCAGACGGACGTGACGGGGCCGATGGTCGGCCCGGACGACTGGGATTGCGACCGCAGGTGATTACCGTTCCGGCGGCCAGCGTGTTTGGCGCGCGGCCGCGGCCGGAGTTGCAGGCACTTCTCACCTACTACCAAGGAGCACGGCAGTGATAGTAGCTGTTCCGAAAGAAACCGCGGCTGGGGAAACCCGGGTCGCCCTGACGCCCGACGCGGCCAAGCGGCTCGCGGCGAACGGGGTGACGTTCCGCGTGGAGCGTGGTGCGGGGCAGGCCGCGGGCTTTCTGGATGCGGTGTACCAACAGGCGGGGTGCGAGATCACCGACCGTGCGGCGGCGCTTGCGGGCGACATCGTCCTCACGGTCCAGCCACCGACGGATGCGCAGGCCATCCGCGAGGGCGTCGTGCTCGTGGGTGTCTTCTGGCCGCTGACCAACACCGCCCCGGTACGAACCTTTGCGCAGCGCAAACTGACGTCCTTCAGCCTCGACTTGCTGCCGCGGATCACCCGGGCGCAATCCATGGACGTGCTGTCGTCCATGAGCACCGTCGCGGGCTACAAGGCCGTGCTGCTCGCGGCCGCGGCATCGGGCAAGTTCTTCCCGATGCTCGTGACGGCGGCGGGCACGATCGTGCCGTCTCGGGTGCTGGTCCTTGGCGCCGGGGTGGCCGGTCTCCAGGCCATCGCCACGGCGCGCCGTCTCGGCGCGATCGTGGAGGCGTTCGACGTTCGGCCCGCCGTGAAGGAGCAGGTCGAGAGCCTCGGCGCCAAGTTCCTCGTGGCGGAAACGGCTGACCTTGCGGCAGAGGGCGAGGGCGGCTACGCGAAGGAGTTGTCGGAAGAGCAGCACAAGCGGGAATTGGCGCTGATCCATGGGCGTCTCAAGGACACCGACGTGGTCATCACGACGGCGTTGATCCCGGGGAAGCCCGCGCCCAAGCTCATCACGACGGACATGGTGAAGGACATGCGGCCCGGCAGCGTGATCGTGGACCTGGCCGCCGAAGCGGGGGGGAACTGCGAGCTGACGGAGCCCGGCCAGGTGGTCGTGCGCCACGGGATGACGATCATCGGCACGCTCAACCTCCCGGCCACCGTCCCGCTGCACGCCAGCCAGATGTACGCGCGCAACCTGTCGGCGTTTCTCGGCTTGCTGATCAGCAAGGAGGGGACGCTGGCGCTCAACTTCGAAGACGAAATCATCAAGGGGACCTGTATCACGCACGAGGGCCGAGTGGTCCATGAGCGGGTCCGGCAAGTGATCGAGGGAGGGGCGGCATGATTGCGGAACTGGTTACCCTGCTCGTCGTGTTCGTGCTGGCCATGTTCGTGGGCTTCGAGGTCATCACGAAGGTGCCCCCCACCCTGCACACGCCGTTGATGTCGGGCTCGAACGCCATTTCGGGGATCACCATCATCGGGGCGTTGATCGTGGCGGGCCGCGGGGACACGCTCGTGACCTCCATCCTCGGCATGATCGCGGTGATCTTCGCGATGATCAACGTCGTGGGCGGCTACCTCGTCACGGATCGTATGCTCGAGATGTTCAAGAAGAAGCCGGAGGAGAAGCGCTCATGAATCCCGCATTGATCAAGCTCTTCTACCTCCTGGCCGCGGTGCTGTTCATC
>CAYWNR010000515.1:0-2894 GCA_964459705.1 uncultured Gemmatimonadaceae bacterium
ACCGCTGGACGGACTTTTTCATCGCTCCCAGTGCGGGACGGCTCCCGCCGGGGGTGCCCGTCGCCCTGCTGTGGGAGATCTACAACCTCGTGCCGGACTCGGCGGGCGTGGTGGATTACCAGGTGGACATTCGGTTCACCGTGCAGGAGATCGAGCGGCACGGGTTCGCGGCGCGGTTGCTCGGGTTCCTCGGCGACGCCACCGGCCTCTCCGCCAAGGGAGACGATCAGGTCTCGCTGTCGTTCCATCGACGTCTCGAAGCCCCCGCTGACCGGCGCGCGGTGGAGTACCTCGATGTCGATCTCGAGAACGCACCGGAGGCGACGTATCTGCTGACCGTGACGGTGGCGGATACGCACACGGGCCGGACCGCGACCGTGGAGCGGTGGTTCACGGTCTCAGCGTTCCCCCTTACCAGGTAGGCGATCGTGCTCCGTTCATCCGCGCTTCTCCTGGTGTTCATCGGCACAGCCTTGCCGCTGTCGGCGCAGACGTTCGCCGAGGCCGACAGCCTCCTCGCCGCCCAGGACACTTCCGGCGCCATCGCGGTGCTCGAGGCGATGATCGGCCACGACAAGAAGAACGCCGAGGCGCACTACCGCGCAGGCGTGTTGTACATGACGCGACACGTGGCGGGGAGCCTCTTGAGCCCGAACCGGCGCAAGGCCGAAGAACACTTGCGCTACGCGACCCGGTTCGAGTCCGACAGCGCCAAGTACTGGCTCGCGCTCGCCGAGTTGTTCCGCACCGAGGAAGTGACCACGACCCGGATCCAGGTAGCGGGGCTGGTGGAGCGCGCGCGCAAGGCGGCGCGGGAGCACGGCGGCGATTCGCTGGGGCTGGTGGAGTATCGCGCGGCGCGGATCGAATGGGAGCGCTACGAGCAGCTCAGCCACCACTACCTCCTGGACCCGCTGATCATGGGAGAAGACTCTCCGTCGCGGCTGCTGGACCTGGATGCGATGATGGCAGACTGGCCATACGTGAGGGAGTTCTTCGAGCAGTGGGCGCGGCCGGACCCCGGACACCCGGGAGAGGTGGACCTGACCAACACCGAGGCCGCGTTGCGGAACGCGCTCCAGGAGAACCCCCGCTCCGTCGCGGCGGCGGGCCTTCTTGCGGTGGCACTCGGCGAGGAGGATCGCTGGACGGAGGCCTACGCCATGGCGCGAGAGCTGGTGCGCGCCGCGCCCGACAGCGGGCGGGCGCACGCCATCCTAGGACTCACCCTGGCACGTCTCCTCCGCTGGCGCGAGGCGCAGACCGCTTACGATCGGGCGCTCGCGCGCATGCGCCCGGAGCAGCGCGAGCCATACGACAACCTCGGTCTCATCCTCAGGATGGCCGACTCGGTGACCCTCGCCAGCCGGCCACCAGCCGCCCGCGCGGTCACCGATTCGCTGTACTGGTTGGCGAACCAGCCGTTGTATCTCAACCTGGTGAACGAGAAGCGCATCGAGTTCTACGCGCGGCTTACGTACGCCGTGCATCGATGGAGCGACCCGCTACGGGGCTACCTAGGCTACGAGTCGGATCGGGGCGCGGTGTTCGTGCGGTACGGCCCGCCGGACGTCTGGGCGACCTTGGGACGGGAGGCGACGACGAGCTACGCCGGGAACGCACTCGGCCCTCTTGAGCGTGAACGCAACACGATCGTCTGGGTGTGGTATCCGACCAGACTCCGATTCGCGTTCTCCCTCACGCCCGGATACGCTCGCGCTGTCTTCGGCAGCGAACACGCGTGGATGTACCGCGACGTGCGGAACAACATGCCGGTCCGCTTCGACAACGTCCCCGTGGTGCGGAACCTGGACACCATCGGCACGCAGGTAGCCCAATTCCGCGGCGACACGGAGGACCGAACGGATGTCGTGGTGTTCGCGGCAACGCCGACCGGACGGATGGTGGGCGCCTCGTCCGTGGCGGGCCTCCGGCTCGTGACCGCGACGTTCGTGAAAGACCCGACGCTGCGCGACGTGGCCCGCGAGCGTCGAGAGGCAACCGTCACCGGCGGGGACTCGCTGCGCACGCAGATCACGACGTGGCGCCTGGCCCTCGAACCGGCGGATTACCTCCTGCGCGTCGAGGCCAAGCTCACCGCGCTCGACCGCGCCGCCAGAAGCTCGGCAGGGCTGCACGTGCGCTCGTTCGGGAGTGATTCCCTGCAGTTGTCCGACGTCGTGGCGGCGGAGCGGATTGTCCCCCGCGACTCGACACCGGGCAGGTGGACGGACTTCCTCATTGACCCGAGCGCAGGGCGGCTTCAGCCGGGGGTCCCCGTTTCCCTGCTCTGGGAGATCTATAATCTCGACGTGGACTCGGCGGGACTCGTCCGATACCAGGTGGACATTCGTTTCACCGTGCAGGAGATCGAACGCCACGGGTTCGTCGCGCGCGTGCTGGGCGGCATCGGCGACGCAACGGGATTGTCGGCCAAAGGCGACGACCAGGTCACGATCTCGTTCACCCGCCAGCGGGAAGCGCCGCCGGACCGACGCGCGGTGGAGTTCCTGGACGTCGACCTCCAGAATGCTCCGGAGGCGACCTACCTCGTCACGGTCACGATCACGGACACCCACACGGGTCGCACGACGAGCACCGAGCGCTGGTTTACCGTCACGGAGACACCCCTCACGAAGTAGCCGACCCGCAGACACGCCCGTCGACCCGCCGGACAGTGAATCCGAGCGCCGAGACGAAACGCACGCCCGCTCGCGGGGTACCGACCACAGCATGCAACGCGTTCTTCCCGCCCTCGTTCTCGCAAGCCTCGCGCTGGCCGCCCCCGGCGGCGCGTGGGCGCAGTCCGTGCCGGACGCGCGGCGCCTCGCGTCGGCCGGCGACACGGTCGGCGCGCTCGCCATGCTCGAGGGGCTCATCCACGAGAACGTGCG
>CAYWNR010000516.1:0-2889 GCA_964459705.1 uncultured Gemmatimonadaceae bacterium
TTGAGGATGGCGATCTTGGTGGCCTCGGTGAGGCCGTCCGGCCCCATCATGGCGATGTACGCCCAGGAAATCGGCAGAATGGACGGGCTGCCCCACGGGCCCGCCGAGACGGTGCCGCAGGACTGCTTTCGTCCAAGCGCCACCACCGGGTGATCGGGCAAAAAGTCCACCAGGTGCTGCGCGACGCAGATCGGTCCCATGCCCGGCCCGCCGCCGCCGTGCGGGATGCAGAAGGTCTTGTGCAGGTTCAGGTGGCACACGTCGGCGCCGATGGCCGCCGGACTCGTCAACCCGACCTGCGCGTTCATGTTGGCGCCGTCCATGTACACCTGCCCGCCGTGCTCGTGGATCAGCGCGCAGATGTCGCGGATCGCTTCCTCGAACACGCCGTGGGTGGACGGATAGGTCACCATCAGCGCGCCGAGCGTGTCCCTGTGGGCGGTCGCTTTGGCGCGGAGGTCGTCGACGTCGATGTTGCCGTGCGCGTCGGTCTTGACGACCACGACGTTCATGCCGGCCATCACCGCGCTCGCGGGGTTCGTGCCGTGCGCCGACTGGGGAATGAGGCACGTGATGCGGTGATCGTTCCCGCGGGCGTGGTGGTACGCGCGAATGACCAGCAGCCCGGCGTACTCGCCTTGCGCCCCGGCGTTTGGCTGGAGGGAAACGCCCGGGAGGCCGGTGATCTCACTCAACCAGGCCTCGAGCGTGCTGAACAACTCCGCGTATCCCTGTGCCTGGGCCTTGGGCGCGAAGGGGTGCATGCCCCCGAATTCGCGCCACGTGATCGGAATCATCTCCGCCGTGGCGTTCAGCTTCATCGTGCACGAGCCGAGCGGGATCATGGCCGACGTGAGCGACAGGTCCCGGTCCTCGAGCCGCTTGAGATAGCGCAGCATCTCGGTCTCCGACCGGTACCGGTGGAACACCGGGTGGTCGAGGAACCCCGAGGCGCGGGTGAACGCCGCGGGAATCGCGTTCGGCCCGGCGTCCAGGTCCTCGAGGCGCGGGGCGGTGGTCCCGGCGCCGGCCGCGAACACCTCGACGAGGTCGCCCAGATCCGCCAGCGTCGTCGTCTCGTCCAGCGTCACGCCGAGCCGGGTCTCGCTCACGCGCCGCAGGTTCATGCGCCGTTCGGCGGCGGCCGCTTCGATGGCCGGGCGGGCCTTGCCGACGTCGACGGTCAGCGTGTCGAAGTACGTGGCGTGCGCGAGTCGGAACCCCAACTTCTGCACCACGTCCGCCAGCCGCCCGGTCAATGCGTGCACGCGCCGCGCGATCCGGCGCAATCCCTCCGGTCCGTGATAGACGGCGTACATGCCGGCGACCACCGCGAGCAGCACCTGTGCCGTACAGATGTTGCTGGTGGCCTTCTCGCGCCGGATGTGCTGCTCGCGCGTCTGCAGCGCCATGCGCAGCGCCATGTGTCCGTCGGTGTCACGCGAGACGCCGATGATCCGGCCGGGAAGATGGCGCTTGTAGTCTTCTTTCGTGGCGAAGAACGCCGCGTGGGGACCGCCGTAGCCCATCGGCACGCCGAACCGTTGCGAGTTGCCGACGGCGATGTCGGCGCCCCATTCGCCCGGCGGGGTGAGCAACGTGCAGGCCAGCAGGTCGGTGGCGGCCGTGACGAGCGCGCCGGCGGCATGCGCCCGCGCGCACAGGTCGCGGAAGTCGCGCACCTCGCCGTCCGTCGCGGGGTACTGCACCAGCGCGCCCACGACCGCGCCGCCGAACTGGAAAGTGGCTGGGTCGCCGACCGTGATCTCGATGCCGCGCCAGCGGCCGCGGGTCTGGACGACCGCGACCGTCTGTGGATGGCAGCGATGGTCCACGAGGAACACGGGCCGGTCGCCGTGCTGCACCACGCCGAGCGTCAGGGTGAGGGCCTCGGCCGCGGCCGTGGCCTCGTCGAGCGGCGATCGGCAGGCCCGTGAGGTCGCCGACCATGGTCTGGAAGTTGAGCAATGCCTCGAGCCGCCCCTGCGCGATCTCCGGCTGATACGGCGTGTACGCCGTGTACCAGCCCGGGTTCTCCAGGATATTGCGGAGAATCACCGGCGGCGTGACGCAGTCCTGGTACCCGGCGCCGATGAAGGAGCGGAAGACCTGGTTCTTGGCGGCGATGCGGCGGAGCGCTTCGAGCGCGTCGCGCTCCGTGTGGGCCTCCGGCAGCCGGAGACCGCGCGGCAACCGGATGCCGGCGGGAACCGCGGCCGCCATGAGCTCGTCCAGCGACGCGTAACCCAACGTCTCGAGCATGGCGGCTACGTCATCGGGTCGGGGACCGTTGTGTCGACTCGCGAAATCGTCGAACGCCGTGAGGGCGGGATCGTGCGTCATGTCATCCTCTCGAACAAACGCCTCGGGAGTGGCTCCCCGAGGCGTGGAAATGCGGTGCGAGACGGCGTGGGGGCAACCCGAACGCGCTACTCGCCGATGTGCTGCGTGTAATCCGACGCCGACAGCAGATCATCCACGTCCGCCTGGCTCCGGATGCGGAGCTTGATCATCCAGCCGTCGCCGTACGGGTCCTTGTTCACCAGACTTGGATCGCGTTCGAGGGCGTCGTTGATCTCCATGACTTCCCCGGCCACCGGGCAGAACAGTTCGGAGACCGCTTTCACCGCCTCGATGGTGCCGAACACCTCGGTGCGGGCGAATTTCGCCCCGACGTCGGGGAGATCGACGTACACGACGTCGCCGAGCTCGCCCTGAGCGTAATCCGTGATGCCGACGATCACCACATCGGCTTCGTCGGTCTTCACGTATTCATGATCTTCCGTGTAGTGCAACTCGGTTGGAATCTGCGACATGCAAACACCCCGGCTGTGAAGGATGTGGACAGCCGCGCGTAGGTTACGGCCGCGTTCTGGACAAGTCAAGCAG
>CAYWNR010000517.1:0-2884 GCA_964459705.1 uncultured Gemmatimonadaceae bacterium
GGAGAGCTATCAGCCGAGCTCGATCGGCTGAGGTCGAGGGCGCATCCCACCTGGTGATGCCGAAAGTGCTGCAGTGGTTCACGGCCAACATCGGACTGCACCACATTCACCACATTGCCAGCCGCATCCCGAACTACCGCCTCCAGCGCTGCTACGATGAGAATCCCCAGCTGCACGAGGTCACGCGCCTGACCCTGGCCGGCAGCGTGAAGACGCTCTGGCTTACGCTCTGGGACGAGGACGAGAAGAAGCTGATCGGGTTCCGCGACGTGCGCCGGGCGCGCGCCCGCCTCGCCCGCGGCCTCCCTGACGGGGCGCCGATCGAGCCGACGAAGCCCGGGTCCGTGCCGCGAAGCTGGCGCTGATCCCGGCACCGCGTCTCGCCGCGTGCGCCGCCCACCCCCGCCGTCCACGCTTTCGTCCCGCGGAGGTTGACCCCTCCGGCGTAGTGGGGCGACCTTCGAGCGGGTGCGGCCGCCGCGTCGCCCACGCCGATTCCCCCTCAACGCCCGGAGATCCCATGAATCCAGCCATCAGAGCATCCATCGTGCGTCCGGCCGCGATCGCCGCGGCGAGCCTTGCCCTGCTCGCCTCCGCGGCCGCCGCGCAATCCGCCATCATGGCGGACCTGCTCCGCGACGTGGGCCAGGTCGAGCAGAAACTGGTCGGGCTGGCGCGCGCCATGCCGGCCGACAAGTACGACTGGCGTCCAGGCGAGGGCGTGCGTTCCGTCGGCGAGGTGTTCAAACACGTAGCCGCCGACAACTACCTGCTGTCCGCAGGCGCCGGTGCGGCGGCGCCCGCCGCGACCGGCATCAAGGTCGAGGACTACAACACGGCCGTCGCCTACGAGAACCGCAAGCTCGACCGCGACGCCATCATCGCCGAGCTGGAAGCGTCGTTCGCCCACGTGAAGAAGGCGATGTCCGCGACGTCCGACAGCAAGCTCCGGGAAACGGTGTCCCTCTTCGGCGGGGAAATGACCGTTCAGGCGCTGTGGGTGATGGAGACCGGACACGTCCACGAGCATCTCGGGCAGTCGATCGCGTACGCGCGGAGCAACGGCGTCGTGCCGCCCTGGAGCCGCTGACCGGGCAGGTCCCCGCGAGGATGGCCGGAAAAAGCCGCCCCGGCACCCCGCCATGGCGGGTGCGGCGGCGATTTCCCGTTTGAAAGATGTCCGGGCCACGAATCGTGCGCATCGCGATGGACCATGGCCCGGGCGGATCGACCGGAATCGCACTGCACTGCGTGCGCGGTTCCGGCGCCGGGTCCGGAAGCCGGGGATCGAGGGGCGATCCTCAGCTTTCCGGGCCTCTCTACGGGAGGTTTCCTTGAATTTGCGTTCCCGCACCACGATCGGCCTTCTCTTCGTCGCGGTCCTGTTCGCCTGCAAGAGTGACTCGACCGGGCCGAATGATGGAGGCAGCAACGGTTCGCCGACCCTGTCCATTGCCGTCTCGCCCACTTCGATCAGCATTGCGCAGGGCGCCAGCGGATCGGCCGCCATCACGGTCACGCGGGGCGGCGGCTTCAGTGGCGCGGTCACGCTCTCGGTGGAGAACGTGCCGTCGGGGGTGACCGCAACGCCGAGCCCGGCGTCGGTCGCGGCGGGCTCGACCACCGCGACGCTGTCGCTGTCGGTGGGCGCGACTACGACGGCCGGCAGCTACTCCCTGACCGTGAGGGCCAAGGGGAGCGGCGTGAGCGATGCGACGATAACGCTGTCGCTGACGGTGACGGCGGTTTCCAGCGGCGGGTTCACGCTCTCGCTCGACCCGGCGTCGCTTTCGCTGGTGCAGGGCACGAACGGCGCGACCACGGTCGGCATCGCGCGGACCGGAGGATTCGCGGGCGCCGTCGCGCTGACGGCGACGGGCCTGCCGGCGGGGATGACCGCGGCGTTCGCTCCGGCGTCGGCAACCGGGGCCAGCTCGACGCTGACGATCACGGTCGGCGCGAGCGTGACGGTGGGCAGCTACCCGGTCGTGGTGCATGGGACCGGCTCGGGCGTGAGCGAGCAGACCGCGACGCTGACGGTCGCGGTCTCGCAGTCCAGCGCCGGCGGTAACATGACGTGGACGTTCTGCCAGGCGTCGGGTGTTCCCGTCTGGTTCGCCGTCCAGGATGGGAGCGGCCCGTGGACGGCCGTCACCGGCGTCGGCAACGTGTTCTCGTTCGGCATGGCATCGGGGACGGGTGGCGTCGCGTACGTGATCCCCGACGGGTCGGACTATGCCGTGAACGTGCAGTACGGCACAATGCAGGAACTGTCGCTACTGGGCTCCGGCCTCTGCGCCAGCGCCACGGGCACGAAGACCATCATGGGCAACGTGCTCAACATCGGACCGACGGAGCAGGCGTACATTTCGTTCGGCGACGCCGCTGCCGTGGTGTTCCCGGGCGGCGGCACCAGCTTCACGCTCCAGAACGTGCTGGATGGAGCGCGCGACCTGATGGCGGGACGGGTCGCGATCGGCGTGGGTGGGGGCGGTATCACCTATACCATGAACGCCGGCGTCATCATGCGCGGCATCAATCCCGCGAACGGCAGCACGATCACCGTCGATTTCGCCGGGTCACAGGCCTTCACGCCGGTGATGAGCAACCTCACGATCGGCAACCTGGGCACGGACGTGGCGCAGGTCTCCGTCGGGTACAGCACGGCCGGTGGCTCGTCCGGCTCGCTCTACTTCGAGCCCGCGGGGACGGCCGGGACGACACGCCAGTTCGCGGGTGTCCCGGCTTCCGCGCAGGTGAGCGGGGATCTCCACCTGCTTACGGTGTCGGCGTTCCCGAGTAGCGGAGTGCCCTCGACGTTCCGCAG
Organism: uncultured Gemmatimonadaceae bacterium; assembly: GCA_964459705.1. Taxonomy (GTDB): domain Bacteria; phylum Gemmatimonadota; class Gemmatimonadetes; order Gemmatimonadales; family GWC2-71-9; genus JAOTWJ01. The sequence goes on from CAYWNR010000517.1 coordinate 2,828, forward strand.
TTCCTCCCGCTACTTCGCCACGGCGGCCGACCAGACGGTCACCATGGGACCGGACCT
>CAYWNR010000518.1:0-2876 GCA_964459705.1 uncultured Gemmatimonadaceae bacterium
CTGCAAAACCTCCATTCGGCAGTTCGATTCTGCCCGGCGCCTTCAACGGGCTCGCGTGCGCGAGCCCGTTGTGGCGCTGGAGAGTCACCTGTCCCCGCGGCTCGCCCGGCCTGTCGTCCTCAGTGGCGACGCACCGGTGGCGACGACGCGCCCCGCCCGCCCCGTGCGGCCGTCACCACCGGCGGCGGCGTATTGAAGATGCTCGGCCCATCGTCGAGCGGGTCGCAGAACGCCGCGAGCAGGGCGGGGCGCGAGCCCCGCACGCTGAATGGGCTCGCCGGCTCCCGCTGCTGCTCATCGCACGGTTCGCCGAACCCTTGCGCGTCTTCGGTCACGAACAACCGGTCGTCCGCCGTGAAGCGCGGATGGAGCAGCCACGCGCCGTTGATGAGCGGGAGGCTATCGGCCGTCACCACCTGACCGCTAGTGAGCAACACGCTCATCACGCGGGTGGAGATGGCCACGATCTCGCCTTGCGCCTGCGCCGCCCGGTGGGCCCCACTGGAAGGCGGGCCCAACAGAATCCCGCCGCCGCCCGAGTCGGGGGCGACGTCCTTGCGCGGGAGCACGACGACGACCCGCCGGCTGTCGTGCGCCCAGGCGGCGTTCGAGCGCCCGGTGGGGCAGTCCGTCTCGCACGGCGGCGCGCCGGAAACGTACTGGAGGTTCATAAGGGGGTTGCCGACCGTATGCAGGGTACCGGTCAGGCCGATCAGGTCCCAGCGCTCCGTCGCGTCTCCATTGGGCATGTCCGCGAACGTGTGCAGCGCCGCGAGGTCGCCCAGCGGGGAAACGACGATGTCCTCCGCCTTGCTGCTCGTCGCCCCCGGGGGCGTAACCAGGCCGTCGAGGCGCTGGTCGGTGAGATTGGTGCCGGTGCCCCGCAGCGTGAGCATGAGCCCCATGCCGAAGGTCCCGTCGGGATTGACCGTCTTCAGGTCGGCGGTGCCGCGCTCGAGGTACTGGCGCGCGTACACGCCGGGGAGGACGGTATCCGGCGGGCGCGGGCCCGAACCCAAGGCGCTGACGATCCACGCCTCGGTCACAAAGGACTCTGGGAAGTCGGTGACGGCGAGGCGCCGGCCCCCGGGCGCGACGGACGCGAGGGCCAGGAAACTGGCGCCCTGGACCGGGATGACGCGCAGACTGGTGGCCCCCTGATCGACGTAGATCGACGCATCGGTCGCCCATACCTGGCCACCGCAAACGGGCGTGGTGGTCGGGCGCTCGCGGGAGAGCAGCGAGAGCGAGCCGTATGCATCGAGCAAGAACAGGCCGCCGCTGCCAGGCATCGGACTCGGCGATTGGAACGTGCCTGCCCCGGCGTCGAATCGTGGCTCCTCGGCGCCGCGGAGGATGTAATCTCTCACCTGGTCCGCCGTGAGCGTGGGGTCGAACGCCCACAGTTGGGCGGCGACCCCACTCACCATCGGGGCCGCAAACGAGACGCCCTCTTCTACTTGCGTTGCTTGGCCTGGGAAGTCCTGCGGGCGCACGAGGACCTGAATACTCTCCGCGGGCGCCAAGATGGACGTTACGCCCGTGATGAGAAGGGTTCCCGCGTCCTTGGACGGATCGTCGAAGATGGCGGTGCCGTCTCGGTTGGTGCCGCCGACCAGGATGGCCCGCGCGGTGTCTGGAGAGTCCCGGAGCAGTGCCAACGCCTGCGCGATCAACAGGTCTCCCTGTCTAAGCCTAAGAAGACTGTCGGCCGATATCGTCGCCCGCTGATTCTGGCCCGCCTGAACAAAGAGCCGGCCCCCTGGCGACGCGTTGACGAAGACCCGGATGGCGGATGCGAGGTCTGCCGCCAGCGTACTGTCCACCGGCACCTCGATAGAACTGTGAAGTACCCTGAGGGAGAGCGCGGTGGCCGTAGGCAAGACGGTGTACGTGAGGTAGCCGCCTGCATCGAATAGCCGCCTTGGGGTACCTCCCGGATCCCTGGCGAGTGGAAAGGGATGGAGGTCGCTCCCCCATACGAGACCCGCCGTGCCGACTCCGTTGTCTGCCAGCGCCGTTAGCACCCCGGCAACCCCGGTACCGTGGCTTCGTCGATCTGGCGAGCCAAGAGGAGAACCAAGCGGGGCAGTCGGTGCAACCGGATGCGGGTGGATGGACGACGAATCGAAGTCGGCACCGGTGACGTCGAAGATGTCGTCAACGATCGCGACGCCCACCCGGGCGCCGAGGGCGTACAGGCCGTTTTCGCAGCCCCACGCAAGCGGAGCACGGATGGCGCGCAATGCCCGTGTGCCATCAGTCGGCTGCCCAAGCCAGTCTTGTCGCTGTGCTCCTGGGCCGTCAGTTGGAAACCGCCCCAGCTGGCCCGGGGGTGCGAAGTACACAATGCGCGATACGGACCTCACGCCCGGCTCCTGCCGCAGACGCGTCATTAGGTTCTCCAGATCCTGGTACGCAGGTCCTGGATCAGGCAGGCGAACGATGTAGACGCTGGCGAGGGGGTAGCCACCGACCACTGTGGCACCGTAGCGCGCGAGAACGGCTCGCACTGTAACCCCGCTTGTGGTGTCGTCGAATCTAAGATGCACATGGTCGCGAAGGACGAGCACCGTGCTGTCACCTGGCAGGCGCACCAGGTTTGCCGAGGCGCTGTCGGGCACGCTGATGCTCTCGGGCACCACCGGGCGGCTGGTATCCGCGCTCACCGTCAGCAGCAGCCGTGGCCCGTGCGCACTCTCCCGCGAGCCAAACTCCACCCGTCCCATGGCGCCCTCGTTCACCTTCTTCAAAACCCACCCCGCGTTCGGCGTCCCCCCCAACCACGCGGCCACATCCGCCGTGACGTCGAACGTCACCACGCCGCTCAACCCGTTGCTCATCGTAAGCGTCGCCGTCGGCGTGGCCACCCACGG
>CAYWNR010000519.1:0-2874 GCA_964459705.1 uncultured Gemmatimonadaceae bacterium
CGGGGCGGGGCGCCACGGCGCCGATGGGGGAGGAGATCGTCCCCGCCGCCTCGGGTGGTTGATGGCCGGTGCCGGAGCGCGTCAGATCGTCGCCGTCGTCGAGCGGAGGCGAACGGAGGTCGTCGTTACGAGTCACTGTCGGTGTCTCCCGGTGGCCGCTCGGTTTGTAGATTCCGCGTCGGAAAGCACTGAATAATCGGTGGATATTCCCCAGGTGAGCGGCTCGTTGGTCAGTGTCGCGGCCGAATCCCGCGTGATCTGGGCGAACTTCACAAGACGCACTTCGTACTATGAGGAGGATTCACCGAAAGCCGGTGTCGCGGAATCCGGAGGTTCGGATGAGACTATCGGAGAGCGTCGAATCACGCGCCACACAGCGACCGTTTTCGGCCTGCTCCGGTCCGGGTTCCCTGCCACCGTTGACGAGCTCCATGCGGAGTGCCGGTGACCTTCTCCGATCAGCTTTCCGATCCCTCCGGTTGAATGTTCACCGGTAAGGAGCATGCCGTGCGGCGTAGGGACCTCAGCTGTGTCTCGATAGCATTGGCTCTTGCGGTGGTGGCCGCGACCAGTCTTGCCCAGCCGCTGCCGCCCCTCACCGTCCAGGAGTACCTGGGCCGGGACTCCGTGAGCGACGTCAGGCTCTCCCGAGAGGGCACCGTGTGTCTGGTCACCATCGGCGAAAAGGACAGTTGGGACACAAAGCGGGTGACCCATGTGTGGCGGGTCGCCACCAACGGGGGACCGCCCGTCCAGCTCACCAATGCGGCGGCGTCCGACTGGGACCCTAAGTGGAGTCCGGATGACCGGCGCGTCGCGTTCCTCTCGGAGCGTGCCGGCAAGCCTCAGGTCTTCGTGATCGAGATGTCCGGGGGGGAGGCGCGCCAGGTGACCCACGCCGAGGAGGGGGTCAGCGCATTCGTCTGGGCCGGGGACCGTCACCTCTCCGTGGTCGTCGCCGAGCCGCGCGGCGCGGCGGTCGTCGCCTCCGAGGAGACCGCCGGGGGCGGCTGGGTGGTCGGCAGCCGGGCGCGGACCTCCGCACTTTGGCTGTGGAGCCTCTCGGGCGAATCCGAGCCTACGCGCATTACCGATGGTCGTGCCGAAATCCTGGAGCTCGCCGCCTCGGCCGACGGGATGCGGTTCGCGATGGTCACTGCGCCTGACTCGGACCTTTACAGCTATCTCACCCACGGACGGGTGGTCGTCGTGGACAGGGACGGAGCGGAGGTGGCCGTGCTCGAGCAGGGGAGGACGCCGTCCAGGCCGCTCCTGTCGCCCGACGGCCGGTACCTTTCGGCCGTTGTCAGCACCCTGGGGCTCTCCGCGGCCGACGGGCTACTCGTGATGGATCTCACGACCGGAGTGGTGCGCAACCTCACTGCGGAGTTCGAGCCCACCATCCTCGACACTGCCTGGCTCGACTCGCGCTCGCTGTCGTTCTTGAGTCTGCGCGGTACGTCATGCGGAATCTACCGCGTTGGGCTCAACGACGTTGAGCCGGAACCGCTGCTGAAACCGTACTTCGTCACCTTCGACTACGCCATCGATCCATCCTCGAAGCGACTGGTCTTCTTCGGCGGCCACGGCCACTCTCCGCCTTCCCTGAGGCTCCACGACTTTGGAGCGGAGCCCTCCTCCGCCCGCGCCCTGTTCACCCCGAATCCCTGGCTCGCGAACCGAGCGCTGGCCCGCACCGAGGTTGTCCGCTACGAGAGCTTCGACGGGCAACCGCTTGAAGCGGTGCTAACCCTGCCGCCACGGTCCCTCGCGGCGGAAGAGCCCTACCCCCTGGTGGTCCTGCCTCACGGCGGGCCCGACGGGATCAGCCTGGACGACTTCAGCCTTCTCGGGCAGCTCTTCGCCCAGGCCGGCCTCGCGGTCTTCGAGCCGAACTTTCGGGGCGGACTGGGTTATGGCAATGCCTTCTACGCCGCCAACCGCGGCCGGATCGGCGACATCGACTACCGCGACATCATGGCCGGCGTGGATCACATGATTCAAGACGGGGTCGCCGATCCCCAGCGATTGTTGGTGGGTGGGACGAGCTTCGGTGGAACGATGACCAACTGGATCGTGGGTCACGATCACCGCTTTCGGGCCGCAGTGGTCGTTTCCGGTGTGTCGGACTACGTCAGCCGCTACGGCACGGGCGACGTGAACCACGGCGATGCAACGATCTGGGAGTTCATGCGCAGGCCGGTGGACGACCTCAAGTACTTCGTGCGTTGGTCACCGCTGACCCACCTCAAGCACGCATCGACGCCGACCTTGATCCTCCACGGCGAGGAGGATCGGAGGGTTCCGGTGGGCCAAGCATGGGAGACCTATCGCATGCTGCAGGACGTGGGCGTCGAGACCGAGCTTGTGCTCTATCCCGGGGCCGGCCATAGCATCTCGAATCCAAAGCAGTTCGCGGACCTGGCGCGTAGGTGGCTGGCCTGGTACCTGGAGCACCTCGAGCCGTCGCGGTCGTGAACGGAGGTTGGCGCAGCGACCCGCCGTGATCAGGATCTGCTGTCGAGGCTGATCGCCGGCAAGCGGCGAAGCAACCGCCGATGAGAGTCGTGCAGCCGCGGCCCCGATACGATCCCTGACGGGTCGGACCGACGTTCAGACCTGCGGACGGCCGTTCGATGTGTGCCCTTGTCACGGCCTCTCACAAGCCTGCACTTCTCAACATCACCCTACAGCGGTCGCCGATCTGCCATCCATCTCTGAGGTACGGACTGCGAGGCGGCTCGCCGAGCTGCCGCCGACCGCAGTCAGGCTTGGGCTGCGTATCCCCGTCCCGCTCCACGCCACTGCTGTGGGTGTGGTATATTGATTCTCAATAACAAACATAGTTGGGCGGCAGACCGTCCGAACGGGAGA
>CAYWNR010000520.1:0-2851 GCA_964459705.1 uncultured Gemmatimonadaceae bacterium
GTTCACGGGAGCGGTCCAGCGCCGACAGGGACGCTTCGAGCTGGCGCACGGCAGCACGCTGTTCCTGGACGAGATCGGCGACCTGCCGCTCGAGGTACAGGGGAAGCTGCTACGCGTGCTCGAGCAAGGGACCATCGAACGGGTGGGCGGGGAGCGCCCGAAGGCGGTGGACGTGCGGGTGATTGCCGCCACGCATCGCGACCTCGCCCGCGAGGTGGCCGCCAACCGGTTCCGCGAAGATCTCTTCTTCCGGCTGAACGTGTTCCCCATTCCGGTTCCGCCGTTGCGCGACCGCAAGGACGACCTCCCGGCGCTCGTCACGCACCTCGCTCGGGTGGCCGGCGCGAAGTGCGCGCGCCCACCGCGCGCGTTCGGATCGGACGCCCTACGGCGGCTCGGCGCGCACCGGTGGCCGGGCAACGTGCGCGAGCTGGCGAACGTCGTCGAGCGGCTCACGATTCTCGGAGGCCCGGGCACGGTGCAGGTGTCCGAGGTCGATGCCATCCTCGCGCGCGAGCACCCCGCCACACCGTCGCCGAACGCGAGCGACGCCGTCTCGCTCACCGAGACCCTGGAGCGGCACGAGCGCGACCTGATTCAGCGCGCACTCGCCGCGGCGAGAGGAAACGTGGCGGAGGCGGCGCGGTCCCTCCAAACGGACCGGGCGAATCTGTACCGGCGGATGCGTCGGTTGGGCCTGAGTCGCACCGACACGGATGCGTGTCACTAGGACACGGTCGGCGGACACCGCCCGGGTTGCAGATGCTTGCTAAGATGATACTAAAAAACGACTTATGTAATCAGCCGTCGGCGGCATGGCGCCTGCTTTCTCACCAAGCAGGAGGCCATCATGGGAAGAGTCGTGGCAGTGGTGTTGGTGCTTGCGGGACTGGCCGTGTTCGCGCGTTTGGACCGCGGCGGGCATGTGGAACTGGGGCACGTCGAGGGGCATGTGTTCGGCCTTAGGCTGCGGGTGGAGTTGACGTTGACGCCGTCACGTAACGCGCGTTCGGCGACCATCGCTCCTGCGGTGCCGCCCGAGGCGTGCGCGTTGCCGGATTCGTTGTGGGAGGCGCGGCCATGACGATCAACCGTTTCGGTGCTCGCGTCCTTGCGGCGGCGGGCCTCCTCACGGCGGCGACAGGGTTCGGCGCACCGACGATGGCTGCGCAAGACACCGTGGTGGTGATGCGTGATCGTATCCCGACACGGATCGAGGATATCCGCCAGTGGGCGGTGGATCGATTCAATGCGCCGGGCACGCTGCGCGCGTTTGGCGCGTTCGTGCTCGATAGCTCGCGCGCGGTTGCCGGTGACGTCGCGGTGGTGGACGGACCCGCGACCGTGTACGGGACAATTGCGGGCGACCTCATCGCGATCAACGCGCGCGTCACGCTGGCGGCCGGTGCGGTCATCGATGGAGATGTGATCGTGCTGGGCGGATACCTCGTGCGGGACGTCGACGCCAAGGTCGCCGGCACCAGCCGGTGGCAGAGTGAAGCGGTCGCCGTGGTGCGGATTGGCGACCGCCTGGAACTGCGAGAGGGAACTTCCCGTCGTCAGACGACACTCCCTCGCCGGCCCCGCCGGTCCACCTACTACGAAGGTCGGAGTGGCGGCGGCGCCTCGCTCGTCATCGGACTGATGGATACGTACAACCGCGTCGAAGGGCTGCCGCTGCGCGGCGGTGTGGGCGTGCAGTGGTACGACGGCGGGTATTCGGGTCGGGTCCGCGGCTACGGCGTGTTTCGCACGGCGGGCGGGTTCTCGGATAGCCGAGAGGACATCGGCTACGCGGTCGAGGGTCGCATGCGGTTCGGTGCAAGCGCGCCGTCGCTCACGCTCGGCGGGCGCGGCTACGATCTCGTGGTGCCAACCCTCGATTGGCCGCTGACGTCGCAAGAGGTTGGGTGGGCGTCGTTCCTCTGGCATCGGGATTATCGGGACTACTTCCTCCAGCGGGGACTGGAGGGCTTCATCACGTTCGAGCCGGTGGATGACGTGGCGCTGACGGGAGAGATCGCGCGCGTCACGGAGAACTCGATCGCCGCGCGAGACCCCTGGACGCCGTTCCGTAACAAGGAAGCGTGGCGGCCCAACCCGCTCGTCGACGAGGGCGACTACACGCTCTACCGGGGCACGCTGGAGTTCGACTCCCGCCGGTCGGACCGATCGTACGGCTCAGGCACGCTGCTGCGGGCGAACTGGGAACACGGACGGGGCGAAAACATCGTTCCCCAGGTCCTCCCCGCGGCCGTTCGCGATCCCATCCCCGCCGCCGACTACACGTTCGATCGCGCCTCGGTGGACCTGCGCCGCTATCAACGGCTTGGCGGTGACGGGCAGCTCCGCCTGCGCGGGTACTGGGCCGGGGCGGTTGGCGACGGCGGACCGCTCCCCATTCAACGCCGCTACTCGCTCGGCGGGCCGGATCCGTTGAACGGCTATGGCTTCCGCGCGTTCGGCTGCAACGGCGCCGTGAGCGATCCGGCCATGCCGGGGTTGTGTGACGAGGTGGTCTTTTTCCAGGCGGAGTATCGCGGTGGGTTCGGCATCGACTGGTTCGACTGGGTGCCGTGGGACCATGAGGCGCGCGACCGGAAGACGCGAGACCGTTCCCGAGACCGCGACTGGTTCGGCGATGGCTGGGACTGGGGGGACTGGTGGTGGTTCGAGGGACCGACGCTGGTCCTGTTCTCGAACGCCGGCACGGGGTGGCTCCGCGGCGACGACGGGCCGGGGCCGCTCCATTGGGACGTCGGTGCCGGGATCGAGTTCGGCAGCGCCGGCGTGTACGTGGCCAAGGCCATTCGGGAAGGAGAACCTCTGCGGGTGACGCTCAGGATCGAAC
>CAYWNR010000521.1:0-2847 GCA_964459705.1 uncultured Gemmatimonadaceae bacterium
CGGTGGTCGCCGTATCATTGCACCCAGAGCCTCCGGGTTCCGGGTGGGCCTGCCGGAAGGCGTCGACGCTGCGCTCGCGACGGCCTTGGCCCAGGAGCCGGACGATCGCTACAGCACCGCCGAGGACTTCCGGGACGCCCTGACTCCGTACCTCTCGCCGGTCACGCCCCTGATGTCTCCTTCGGACGCGGCGACCATCACGGCCGTCTCGCCTATCGCGCCTCTCACCTATCGGGACTCCAAACCAACGGTTCTGAACCCGGTGCCGTCCGGTCACCGCAAGCCGGTGCCGTTGGCGTGGGCGCTGACCACGCGGACTCGGCTCACTATGGTGCTCGCCACGATTCTGGCCGTCGATTGGGTGCAGACGAGTCTGGACAACGGCATCGCGGCGCACAGCGCGCTCGCGGCCGAGCTCCGCCATCAGTTCGCGCATGCCATGCAGTGGCTCGAAGGCGGATTGAACTTCGCGCGCCACGACGTGACGAACTCGGTCGCCCTGTACGGGTACTCGAGCGCTTACTTCCTGCTCTTTCCCCTGCTGCTCGCGGCCGTCGCGTTCTTCCTCGCGCGGCGCAAGGCCATCGCGCCCTATCGCACCATCGTGGTGGCGACCGGCGTGGCGTATCTGGTGAGCCTGCCGTTCTATGTGTTCTTCCCCGTTCCCGAACGCTGGTCGTTCTCCGAATCGAGCGCCGTCTTGCTCTCCGACCGCTGGACGACCGGCTTGATCGAGGTGATGCGCCCAATCAGCGGGCTGGATAACTGCTTCCCCAGCTCCCACGTCTCGCTGACGGTGATCGTGGTCACCGCGGCGTTCGTGTTCGGGCTGCGCGCCCGGTGGACCGTGCTCGCCCTCGGCTGCATCGTCGTGCTGTCCACGTTCGTGCTCGGCATCCACTGGATCGCGGACATCCTGGCCGGGGCCAGCGTCGGGGTCATTGCGATGGTCGTGGCGTTGCGCGTGGAGCGGCGCCTGTCCGGTTGGTCCATCCGGGCGGCGGTCTGACGGTGCGCGCCACGTCGTTGCGCTCGCGCTCAACGCGGTGGATCCGGCTCACGGCGGCCGGCATCCTGCTGGCGGCCGGCACACCGCACCCGGCGCGCGCGCAGACGCCGCTCACCTTCGTCGCGGTGTCGCTCGACGCGAACACGCGCCGGGCGGATCGGGCGCTCCAGCGGTATCTGGAAACCACGGCCGACGTGCGGTTCGTCAGCGAGCTGGCGAACGAGTACGGCACGGTCATCGACCGCCTGTCCACGTGGAAGCCCGACCAGGAGTTCTACGTCGCCCGGGTCACACCGTACGCGCTCGTGGCGGCCGAGCTGTTGGGAGCGGATCTCCAGGTGCTCGCGACCTACGTGAGCCGCGCGACCGGCAGCACGACGTACGGATCCTACTTCGTGGTGCCGCGGCAGATGTTCCCCTACGCCCGGGATCTGGCCAACGTGCCACGGTTCCTGCGAGAGACGACCAAGCCGCGCTCGTTCGCCTACCACAACGAGTTCAGCACGTCCAGCTATTTCCTGCCGGCGCTGTACTTCCGGCAGAACGGCGTGTACGACATGGCGTCGTCCACGGAGCAGGCGACCGCCATTCACGCCCAGCAGCTCGGCACGGGAACCCAGTCGAGCGCGGAGCTGGTGCGCGCCGTCGCCCGCGGCGACGCCGACCTCGCGGCTGTGTGGAGCGCCACGAAGGCCGCGTTCGAGGGCACGGACTCGCTCGAGGCGCGCTACGGCTCCAAGGTCTACTTCATCCCGCTGCCGACGGTGCTCCCCAACGATCTGCTGGTGGCCCCGTCGTCGCTCGACTCGGCAACGGTCGCCCGCATCCGCCAGGCGATCGCGGGAATGGGAGCCGACGAAATCGACGAGGGTGACTTCCTCACCTGGCGTGATCTGAGCGACGAAGCCGTGGCGCGCGGCGCTCTGGCCAACCTCCGCTCGCTGGCCCGCGAACCGCCCGCCCCGGCCATCGTGGAGGTCCGCCGAGCGCCGGGGAGTGCGAGCGCCATCCCCGACGAGTACCTCCAGGCCGCGCGTCAGGCCATTCGCCTGGCGGGGTCGGAGATGGTGAACTTCGACCCGGACTTCCACGCGCAACAGGACTACGTGTGGACCCTCGAGCCGCTGCACGACGGGGCGCTCGTGCTGCGGAGCCGGGTCGTCGGATCCGATATCGCGGATCAGGCGTTTCCGCTGAGCTTCCGCGACACCGAAGACCTGACGCGCCGGATCGGCGAGGTACTTCGCACGCGGCTGCACCGGATTCGCTACGTGTGGCCGTACCGCAAGAGCCCGCCGACGGTGCTGCGCGACGTGGATTTCACGCTGCCCGTGGGTTCCGCCGTCCGCGTACGTGCGATCACGTGGCTCGACCTGCGCCGAAATTCCTACCTCCAGGGACAGGAATTCGGCGCGGTGGTCGCCCACTCGGACTTCTACAAGTTCGAGCTGGCACCCGACTTCGTGGACGCCAACGATCGCGCGGCCTTCGGGTTCAGCCCGATGAGCAACCTCTCGTACCGCGTCGTGCTACCTCGCACGGCGCACGAGCGCCCCATGTTCCGGGTGCTCACGGTGGCGCTGGTGCTCTTGCTGCTGAGCGCCGGCGTGGCCGGCGCGCTCGAGCTCCGCCGCACCATCAGCGCCGGCGAGTTCAGGACCCTCCCGTAGGCTCGTTGCCCCGCCTGAAGCCGCACGCCGCGTCTCCCGCTCGATGTATGTGGAGAGGGGGCAGGAGTGAGGGAACGCGGAGAGGAGCGTTGGAGCCAGAGTGAGGACGGACCTCCGCCGTTCCATTGGCATCGTCCAGGCGACCGCAATGGTCGCCGGCACGATCAT
>CAYWNR010000522.1:0-2842 GCA_964459705.1 uncultured Gemmatimonadaceae bacterium
TCGTGCAGGAACTCCGGCGCGAAGTCGGCGCCGTTGGGCCACACGAGGGTCTCGAGCTCCGGGTCGACCGTGAACCGTCTGAAGTACTCCAAATTCTTCAACAGCTCGGATACTTCGCCCCACAGCTCCGGGCGAAGGTCGACCTCACCAGACGTCCCATCGCGGAACCGGAGCCAGATCACATACTCGCGAACGTATCTGGCTTCCAACACATCGTAGTCCATTGTTATCAGCACACTCCCGAGCGCATCAGAATCCCGCATGGCCAGCGCCCCAACGCTTCTTGGAGGGTCTGCCTGGGACCCGCCAAGCGAAAAGCGGGCGCGCTAGCGGGCCGCTCGCTCTCATGGTAGGTATGTGCATTCCAGCAGCCTCCTGTCGCGCGATTCCTCCAACCAGTAGGCGAGCCTCGCCGTGACACAACTCCGTGTTCTGAGCTTCGCGATGTCCCTCGACGGCTTCGCGGCCGGGCCGTACCAGGACCTCGAGCACCCGCTCGGTGTTGGCGGCGAACGGCTCATGGACTGGTTCTTCCAGACACGCGTCTGGCAGGAGACGCACGGCAACGCGGCGGGTGGGGAGACCGGCGTGGACAACCAGATCGCGGCGTCCGCGTTCGCCGACATCGGCGCGTGGATCCTCGGGCGGAACATGTTCGGTCCCATTCGCGGCCCGTGGCCCGACGAGCGCTGGAGGGGGTGGTGGGGCGACGAGCCGCCGTATCATGTGCCGGTCTTCGTGCTCACCCATCATCCGCGGCCGCCGCTGCCGATGGCGGGCGGTACCGAGTTTCGCTTCGTGACCCGCGGGATCCACGAGGCGCTGCGCCTGGCCACGGAGGCGGCGGGGGATCGTGACATTCGCCTGGGCGGCGGCGTCGCCACGATTCGGCAATACCTGGGCGCGGGTCTCATCGACGATCTGCACCTAGCCGTCCGACCGGTGTTGTTAGGTGCCGGGGAAGCGCTACTCACCGGTATGAACGTCGCAGCTTTGGGATACGAGTGCGTCAAACACCTCGCCGGCGAGCGCGCTTTCCATGTTTTCCTGCGCAAGCGTTCAATCGACGGTTGACACCATGTCGCGGCGGTGAGATGACCCATGGCCAGGCGCGCACCACGTCAGGCGAGTTGCGGCGGTGACTTCCTTGGCTCAACGCGAGGCGCATCCCATAGGGGGCATCCTGGCCGCGGTCTCTTCTACTCCTCTCGCAGTGCCTCGGTAGGCTCGACCGCCAAGCCGCGCCGTGCCGGGCCCAGCGCGGCCAGCAGCCCGATGCCAGTCATGACCATCGCGACGACCGGCAGCAGCACGATGCCCCTACCAGACAGTGGCCCGCTGCCCGTCACCCGGTCGAGCGCCACCGCCAGGACGAGCCCCGCCAGCACGCCCGCGCCAAGCTGCGCACTCGCCCGCGCGAAGATGCCGGTGACGATGCGACGTGGGTCGGCGCCGCCAGCTCGCCTCTTCCTGACCGAGCCGTCGCCGGCCCGCTCGCGTCAGCCGATAGAACTTGGCGCGGCGGTTGTTGTCGGACGTACCCCACTCGCTCGCGATCAGGCCCTAGTGCTCGAGCCGGTACAGGGCGGGGTAGAGCGCGCCCTGCTGGATGGCCAGCGCACCGCCCGAGATCTGCTCGATGCGGAGCAGCACGCCGTAGCCGTGTACGCCACCCAGCGAGACGGCCTTCAAGATGAGCAGGTCCAGGGTGCCGGGCAGGAGGTCGGCTTGGTCCGACATCGCTTCTCCTATGGTGATTAGGAGAGACGATAACGGGGGCTCTCCTCAGTTGTCAAGGAGAGCGGCCGTCGAGCAGTACGTCGGAACACTGGCACAGGAAGAGTAGCGCGGCGCAGTAGGGCGCACGCGCTCACGGCACGTCCGATGAGTCCCCGAGCACGTACGAGCGCCCTTTCCACTCGACGCGCCGGCCGCGCGCCCACGAGCGCACGAAGATGTACAGGCCGACGGCCGTGCCCAGGGGATAGAGCAGCCCGTACCAGAACGGACCGCGCATGCGTGCCGTCACCGCCGCCCAGAGCACCGCACTCAGACCAATCGACGCCAACGCCCACACACGGAGCCCAGGACCGCCCGCGCCGACGAGCACGGCGGCCAGCGCCAGCGGGGGCGCGAGCCAGAGCCCGAAGATGGTGAGCGCCGAGATCGGTCCTGCCACCGCGCGCAGTCTCGGCGGCAGCGACCGCAGGCCCCCCGCCACGAGGTTCTTCGACCATCCCGCGACCAGCGTGGCCAGCGAGCGGTACATCCTGGTCGCGAGAGACCGTTCCGCCGTACGAAGGACGAGTCGCCGCCCGCGGCGCACGATGCGCTGCGCGAGCATGAGGTCCTCGACGACCTCGCCCTGCACGGCCTGGTGTCCGCCGAGCGCGTCGTACGCCTCGCGCGTGAAGAGCAGAAACTGGCCATTTGCGATCGCGTCCCGCCACCGCCCGGACGCTACCGCGCGCTCGACGTGCGCGAACCGCAGCAGCAGCATGAGGAAGATCTGCGGCTGCACGAGCCGCTCCCAGAACGAGCCCATGATCTGGCGTCCCAGGATGGTCACGACGTCGGCCCGCGTGTCCTGGAGCTCGGCGACCGCGCGCGTCAAGAGATCGGGTCCATGGATCGTGTCCGCGTCGGTGAACAGCAGGACCTCTCCCCGCGCGGCGCGCGCGCCCTGCCAGCACGCCCACGGCTTCCCGAGCCAGCCGGAGGGCAGCTCCGCCCCACGGACGACCTCCAGCCGACGCGCGTTGCCGAGCCCGACGGCGCGCGCCTGCTCGGCGGTGTCGTCGGCGCTCTGGTCGTCCACCACGATGATCTCGAAGTCCGGATA
>CAYWNR010000523.1:0-2842 GCA_964459705.1 uncultured Gemmatimonadaceae bacterium
TCACGGCCAGCCGGTTGGCCGGACCCACGACGAAGGTGTCGAACGTGAACCGCGGGTTCAGCGCGCTGGTCACTGGCTCTGTTCCTCGCTCAGCCGTCGAAGCACCCCTTCCGAGATGCCGCGCAGCGTCTCGAAGACCCCCTTCCCCGAGACCGCCGCGGCGCCGAAGGACGGAACCTCACGGAAGTTGAGTTGCTCGTCGAGCTCGTGGGCCGCCAGGATCAAGTCGCTCGGTAGGTCCTGCTTGTTGTACTGCAGCACCAGGGGGACGCCCCGGACATCGATACCCTGCTCGAGCAGATTGGCCTGGAGATTCTGCAGGCTCTCGAGGTTCTCATCGAGTTGCCGCGCCTGGGAGTCGGCCACGAAGACGACGCCGTCCGCCCCCTGGAGCACGAGTTTGCGGGTCGCGTTGTAGTAGACCTGGCCCGGGACCGTATAGAGCTGGAATCGGGTCGCGAACCCCGAGATCGAACCCAATTCCAGTGGCAAGAAATCGAAGAACAGCGTGCGGTCGGTTTGCGTCGCCAGCGAGACCATGCGCCCGCGGCGGTCCTCGGGAACCCGCCCATAGATGTACTGGAGATTCGTGGTCTTGCCGGAGCGCCCAGGACCGTAGTAGACGATCTTGCAGGTGATTTCGCGGGTCGTGAAGTTGACGAGCGACATGCGGGCTCACCGGAACAGGGTAGCGAGATTCTCGTTGAGATCGCGCTCGAAATCCGCCGACAGCACGGGCGCCCGTGGCGCCGGTGGCGGTGTGGCGGCCGCGAGATCCCGAACCAGATCCTCGAAGAATAGCTGGACCAACCCGATGGAAGTGTCGGCTCCGTAGACCACGAGGGCAAGGAGGGGTCCGCGCGGAGCCACGAACCGACCCAGGAAGACGCCATGGCGGGTGCTCTGGTGATTCAGCATGCGGAACTCCGGTTCCTCCAGCATCCGAACGATCTCGCCGGTGGAGGCGGCGATGCCCGCTCCGAGGGCCGCCGCCGCCATGACCTCAACGGCCCGGGTGAATCCATGCTGGGCAAGAACCTGGCCCGCGGGCGTCATGATCAGCGTCAGTCGCGCGCCGCTCTCGCGCACGAAGGCCTCCAGGGGCGCGAGCAGCCACGGTTCGACAACGCGGGCGCTCACCGCAGCGCGTCTCCGGCCCGCTGCATTTCCAGCCGCGTCAGCCCGACGTTGACCTCCCGGTCCGCGATGACGACGAGCAACAGCCCGTCGCGGAGGGGAAGGAGGAGCAGCGCCCCGTGCTCCGCGGCGACGTGGATGAATCGTTGCTCCCCCGCGCCACTCGCCTCGGCGGCTCGACCCAGCCGCGCCGTGAGCGAGGCGGCCAGCGCCGCCAGGGCATGCCCCCGAATCCCCTCCATCAGGGCTTCCGCCACGCTGAGGCCATCGTCGGCAGAGACCAGCATGGCGCCCCGGATGCCTCGGACGCGCGTCACCTGATCGAGCACCGCGTTCAGGCGTTCGAGGTTCATCCGGTCTGCCCCTGGAGCCACGTTCGGGCCGCGGCGGACCCACGCCGGGCGAGCAGGGCCACCCGGCCGGCTGGCACGGACCGGTCGCGTCGAACGACCAGGATCGCGCCGGGCGCGGGGCTCGAGGCGTGCAGATACCCGTCCTCACCCTCGACGGCCGCGGAGTGCCACGCGCCCAACTCGAGGAGACGCGTCGCCCGCTCGACCTCCTGCGCGGCTCCCGCGACGTAGGCGGCGACCTCTTCGGAAACGGCGCGCCCCGTCCGATCGCGCAGCGCGCCACCCAGCACCAATCCCCGAGAGTCGAGCAGCAGAAGCGCGTGCTCCGCCCCCTCCAGACCCGCGAAGATGTCCGCGCCGGTGCGGACGCGAATCTCCGCTTCGTATCGGCCGACGGCCGCCCGCACGGTCTGCAGCGCGACGATTACGGTCGGATCCGTGGGATCCACCGAGAGCGCCGTTTCGAGCAGATCCAGCGCGGTATCGTAGTCCCCTTCCCGATAGGAGAGATAGCCGATCCCCTTCAAGGCGCCGACGTTGCGGGGAGCAATGCCCAACGCGCGCTCCCATGCCTCGCGCGCACCTTCGACATTCCCGGCATCCGCCAGAATGCGCGCGAACAGGTCGTGCGCCTCCGCTCGCTCCGGATGCCGCTCGAGGCCCTCGCGCGCCACCCGCGCCGCCGCATCGAGTTGTCCCCGCACCCGTAGGGCTTCGCCGAGCTGGAGGAACACGAGACTCGATGGATCGCGCGCCAACTCGGCCGTCAACTGTCGGATGTCGTCACTCACGCCGGCCTCGTAGGTGTGCGTCCAACGTCTGCGCCGCCGTCACCACGGCCTCCAACTCCGCGCGTTCGGCAGAGGTGACCGTGCCGCCCTCCCGTGCGAGCGCCAGCCAGCGCCCCCACCAGTCGACGGCTTCGGCATGGCGGCCCTGGGCCGCCAGGGCGTCGCCCAAGACACGCTGCGCCGGCGTGAGCAAGGGATCGACCGCGAGCGCGCGGCGGGCGGCCCCCTCCGCATCGCGCGGGCGCCCGGCCCGGAGGGCGATCTGGCCCGCGAGCGTGTGGATCGCCGGCTCGTTGGGCCATTGCGTGGTCAGGGCTTCCGCTTCGAGCCGCGCATCTTCCAAGTCTCCCGCGTTGAACAGGCCTTGGACACGCGCCACCTGTTCCGACAAGCTTGGCCCCGCGTCGGCCGGTACATCTTTTCGCGGATCGCGGAGGCTCACCACCCCGCTGGTAGAGAGCCCGAAGACCGTCTTCGCGACTGCGAATTCGGACCGACCAAGCACCGCGGCGATCTCTCGCAGGTCACGCTCGCCATCGATCGATGCCAGCACTTCCCATT
>CAYWNR010000524.1:0-2838 GCA_964459705.1 uncultured Gemmatimonadaceae bacterium
GAGCACCGCCGGGTTGTCCGGCTCGAGGCGCGCCGCCTCGGTCAGCAGCGGCAACGCCCCCGCGGGCCGCTGGCCCGCCGCCACCGCCCGCGCTCGCACGGCCAGCGACTCCCCGGGCGAGAGCGCCCTCACGCGAACCACCGGGTCGTTCGCCTCGATGTCGCCGCCATTCTCGAGCCGAACCGCGCGAAACGTCCCCGCCTTCACGTAGTCCTTCAGCGTCCGCTCCAAATCCCCCAGATTGCCGAACGCGGACCTCGCCGCAGCGACTGCATCCTGCCCCTCGACGATGCGCTCCATGTAGCTTGCGACACCGTCGTACGTGGGGGCCGCCTTCAGGCGGCCCGTCTCTTCGTACGTAGGGTCCGGCTTTAGCCGGACCGCGTGATCTCGGTGGTACGTGGGGTCCGGCTTTAGCCGGACCGCTTGATCCCCTTGGTACGTGGGGTCCGGCTTTAGCCGGACCATTTGATGTTCGTGGAACATCACGTAATGCACCAACGCCCACGACTCCGCGTAGAACATCTCGAGGCGCCGGCGGTCCTGCGCGGGGGGCGCCTTCGTGGAAAGCAGGTCCGCAAGCGGGATCCACGCCCGCCGCCCGCGCAGCGTCTTCACGTGATCGGGCGCCGGCAGGCCCAGCTCGATGCCGTGCTCATCTTCGGCGACCGTGTCCCAGACCTCCGACAGCCCTTCGTCCAGCCACGCCGGAACGTCCGGGTAGTTGGCGTGTGTGACCAGGTGAGCGAGCTCGTGCACCGCGCGTCGTCGCCATTCAGGTTCCGGCCGGTCCACGCGCAGCGCGATGTAGTGCTGGTAGGGACCGGCCCAGTACGCGCCTCCCGGCCGCTGCCCCTTGTGCTCCCAGAACTGCGGGACGAGCTCCCGGAGGTCGCGCTCCCGCCGGACCGCGAAGACGACCAGCGGTTGCCGGGCGTCCTCGGCGCCGGGGTCTTTCAGCGCGTGGTGAAGAACACCGCGCACCCGTTCGAACTCGGCCGCCACCTCACGCGCCCGGTCCTCGCCGGCGTCGGAGACGACGACGAAGTGCGGGCTCCGCAGCTCGAGCCAGCGCTCCTGTCCTCGCGCCTCTGCCGCGGACAGTGCCAGCCCGGCCAGCGCAAGCGCGAATGTGCACCCGGTTCGCACGAGATGTTGCGTGGCTCTCGCAGATGAAGCGTGGCTCTCGTAGCGCAGGGCTTCCGCCTTCGCCAAGGCTACGGCGGACAGGTCAGCCCTGCGCAACTCCATGCCGATACACCTCCCCCACAGCCTGCGTGGCGGGTTCCCCCGAGCGTGGCGTGTGCGATCTGTAGGGTTTGTGCACCGCAATCGCGGCGAGCACCACGAACAGCACCGCCGCCCCTGGCATCTGCAACGTGAAGTCAAACATCGCCTGTAGCGCGATGGCGCAGAGCCCGGTGACCGCGCCCGCGCGCAGCCAGTACGTCATGGTGTCATCGAGTCCCTCACGGAACCGCCGCCGCACCTCCCGGACGAACAGGAACAAGGTGACGAGCACCGGTATCCCCAGCAGCAGGCCCCCTTCCGCCGCGAGCTGCAGGTAATCGTTGTGCGCCTCGATGAACTGCAATCCGTTCTGCAACGTCTGGTAGTGCAGCATGGCGATGCCGTAGGTGTTGAGTCCCGTTCCAGCGAAGGGAAAGTCGCGGATGATGCTCGCGGTGTCCTGCCAGACTTGAATCCTCGCGTTTCGCGCCACCGAATCGAACCGGCCAAGGACGACATCGATTCGTCCCCACGAAGCGGCGAGCACGACGACGGCCGCCAGGTATCCGACGGCCACGATTCGGCGCGACCGGGACGATTGCCGCCGGACCATCCACCAGCCCGACAGCCCGACCGCGAAGGCCAGACACAGGAGTCCCGAACGGGAAGCGGTCAGGATGATCGCAATGGCCATCACGACGGTGGCGACTCCCGCGAGCACCGTCTCCTGCGCCTGGGATGTCGAGAACCAGAGAACGCGGTGCCGCCAGTCGGGTGTCGTCCCTCGCAAGCCGCGGGCCAGCCCGCCGGCAAAGTAGCCCATCGAGAGCGACAGCGCCATCACGAGCCAGCCAGCCGTATGATCCCGGTTGATGAAGGGGGCCGAGTAGTTGCCGGTCACCTTCGGCGGATACCAGAGCCCGTATACCACGTAGCTTCCGCTCGATCTTTGGATGAGCTCCAGGAGGGCAACCAGCACGCCGAGCACGAGGATCCCTCGGGCTATCCCGCGCGGACCAACCGTGCCGATTCCCCGCGCGCACCCTGCCAACAGGATCCCCAGAGCCGTCAGAAACGTGAGCCCCAGCACCGTTCGCGATGGTGCGATCGACAACGGCCGAACGGACGCCTCATCCGCCTGCATCGCGGCCTCGACGGGCCGCATGGTCTCCGTGGCGTAGAGCTGTCGATAGGGCGTGGCAACCGCGGCCGGGCTGATCGTCGTCACGGCGCGTCGTGGCAGCGGCACCAGCTGCAGCAGGACGGCCACGACGACTACGACCAGGCCGAGCCAGAGGGGCCGGCCGATCCAGCCCGACCCGCGCGAGGCCAGCAGTCCGAGTACGCCGACGACGAGCGAGAAGACGAGCAGCGGCGCGTATGCCCACGAGTACTCCGCGCCGAACGCCAGCGCCCCCCACCCGAGCAGCACGACCGTAGAGACGCTGAACAAGTGATATCTGGCTGCCATCAGGAGCTGCTGCCTTGCACCCGCGCCGGCACGAAGATGATTCTCAACCGTTCGGTGTCCTCTGAACCGCTCGTCTCACCAGCCACGGCAGCAGTCGGAAGAACTGGACGACGTGCCCGAACGCGACCCGCCGGGGC
>CAYWNR010000525.1:0-2821 GCA_964459705.1 uncultured Gemmatimonadaceae bacterium
CGGGACGGCCGGAGGTCGTGGTGGACGTCGACCGGGAGCGCGCGGCGCTCTGGGGCCTCAATACGAGCCAGGTGGGTGGGGTGGTGCGGGCGGCCATCAACGGCGTCGAGGCGTCAAAGTACCGCGACGGGAAAGACGAGTACGACATCACCGTCCGGCTCGCTCCCGAGTACCGCGAGAACCTCGACGCGTTGCAAGACCTGACCATCGTGCCGGAGGACGGCGGACAGGTGCCGCTGTCGTCAATCGCGAAGCTGCGGGTAGGGACCGGGTTCAGTGACGTTCGGCGCAAGGATCTCGACCGGATGGCGACCGTGACGTCCGACGTGCGGTCGGGCTACAACCAGAACGCCGTCTTGCTCGAGGTGCAGCAGACGCTCGCAGGCTTTGCGACGTCCCTGCCGTCCGGCTACCAGATGCGGTACGCGGGGCAACAGGAAGATCAGGCCGAGGCGCAGAGCTTCCTGACCGGCGCGTTCATCGTCGCCCTGTTGTTGATCGGCTTCATTCTGGTCTGGCAGTTCGATTCGATCACGAAACCCGTGATCATCCTCACGTCGGTCTTGCTCTCGACGATCGGCGTCCTCCTCGGGTTGCTCGTGTTCCACATGCCCTTCGGCATCATCATGTCGGGCGTGGGGGTGATCAGCCTGGCGGGCGTGGCGGTCAACAACGCCATCGTGCTGATCGACTACACCGACCTGCTCCGCACGCGCGACGGGCTCACGCGACGCGAGGCGGTGGTGCAGGCCGGCAAGACGCGCTTCCGGCCGGTCATTCTGACGGCGGTCACGACCGTGCTCGGGCTCGTGCCCTTGGGGATCGGGATGAACTTCGATTTCCTCGGCCTGTACACGGCCCTTCGCCCCGATCTCTATTGGGGCGGCGAACAGGCGGCCTGGTGGGGGCAGATGTGCGTGGCGGTCATCGTCGGCTTGTCGTTCGCGACCGTGCTGACCCTCGTGGTCGTGCCCGTGACGTACTCGCTGCTCGACGACTTGGAGCGGTTCGTTGCTCGGCAGCTCACGGGACGACGGTCGGGGCGTACGGGGGAGTTCGCCGTGATTCGGTCGGACCCCGCGACGCCGGCGGTGGCGGGAGAGTAGACGGGAGGATCTGAGCACGTGAGGACGTGAGGTGACCCGTGAGCCCCTCACGTCCTCACCTGCTCATGTCCTCACGTTGCCACTTGCTCCCAGTAGATCCATCCCCCGACCATCCCAGGCGCCGGAGCCCGAGCCGCTAGACGAGGCCCCACCGGCCGTAGGCCTCGGGGCGGCGATGATGCCAGAAGAGAGTGCGCGCGGGTGAAGCCGCGCACGCGGCGAGATCCACGTCCGTCACGAGCAAGTCTTCCGTCAGTCGCGCCGCGCGCGCGAGCACGGCCCCGTCCGGGCCGACGACGAACGACTCTCCGGCAAACGTGAGCCGTTCTTCCTGTCCGACGCGATTGCAGAGCGCCGCAAAGTAGCCGTTCTGAAACGCGGCGGCGCGAACCTCGGCCTCGTACATGCCGTCGGGCCATTCGTCGGGAGTTCCGGCCTGGGGAATCACCACCAACTCGGCGCCGGCGACGCCGAGCGCCCGCAGGTACTCGGGGTAGTGCCGGTCGTAGCAGATCGCCACGCCCACTCGGCCGACCGCGGTGTCGAACACCGGCGCGCCGTGATCGCCGGGATCGTAGTACGCCTGCTCGTGGAAACACGCGTACTCGGTGATGTGTACCATGCGCGTGACGCCGAGCAACGAACCGTCCGCGTCGAACACGGGCGAGCTGTCGTAGTGCCGTCCGTCGGCGGCCTCGTACAAGTTGAATACGGTCACGAGCCCGTGCTCCCGCGCCTTCTCGGCAATCCGGTCGGCGGTGGGGCCCGGTACGGGCTCGGCCAGGTCGCGCGCGCCGGCGTAGTGCTCCCATTGTGGGAAGAACCGGAGCAGGGCCAGCTCCGGGAAGGCGATCAGTTGGGCGCCGGCGTCCGCCGCGCGATCCATCATCGCGAGCGCGTCCTGGAGGTTGCGCGCCGGGTCGGGCGACGCGGCGACCTGTGCCAACGCGAGGCG
The DNA here is from genome assembly GCA_964459705.1 of uncultured Gemmatimonadaceae bacterium. Taxonomy (GTDB): domain Bacteria; phylum Gemmatimonadota; class Gemmatimonadetes; order Gemmatimonadales; family GWC2-71-9; genus JAOTWJ01. The sequence goes on from CAYWNR010000525.1 coordinate 2,062, forward strand.
CACGCGTCGGTTCGGACTATCCACCTGGGTGGCCATCCGGGCGAATGTACGGCGATCGACCCCAGCCGCCAGCCACCCACCGCACCCGGCGGTATCACGACCAAACGATTCGCCTTTGGGTCCGACGCACGCGACGGGGCTCGGGCCGATCTCACGGCGCGGCGACCTGACGCGGGACGTGTCGCTCCCGGACGCGACTGATTCACTCCGATTTCAGGCTAATCTTAGCACCGACCTTCCATTCTGCATGCGTGGCCGCCCGCGCGCTTTCACGACGGGCGCGCTACCGGATGACCCTCCGGATCCGGGTTTCCCCGGAGGGGACCGGACTCGTGTGAGTGCACGCGCCCCGCTTGGAGACCGGCGCCGCCCCGCGCCGCAAAGGCCGCGGACCTCAGGCTGGTCGCCGTTCGCAGGAGGCGTCGATGTCGCAGGCCGTGGTGCCCGGCACGTGAGTGGGCCAGACGTGTCCGTGGACGCTTCGCGCGCGATGCCGCAGCAGAGCCTGCGATCGAGCGACGAGATCCGACGCCGCCTGGAGGAACGACCGCGCGTCACACTGCGGTTCCGGATCGCGCTGGTGTTCGTCATCTGCGCCATCTTCATCGGCAGTATCACTGTGGGGTCCATGGTGATGCTGTCCCGCTTTCAGACGAAGATGCACTTCCTCGAGGCGGCGGACGACTGCGCGTTCGAGATGCAGGAGGCGCGCCGCTACTAGAAGAACTTCTTCCTGTACGGCACGACCCTCGGCGACCAG
>CAYWNR010000526.1:0-2817 GCA_964459705.1 uncultured Gemmatimonadaceae bacterium
TGGCGCTGGCGTTCAGGTCGATGGCGGGGAAGATGCGCCGCTCCGACAGCTCGCGACTCAGGACGAGCTCGCTGTTCCCCGTCCCCTTGAACTCCTCGAAGATCACCGTGTCCATCTTCGATCCCGTGTCGATCAACGCGGTCCCGATGATCGTCAGGGATCCCCCGCCCCGCTTTGGGTCCACCGCGCGGGCGCTGCCCAGGAACCGCTTCGGCTCTTCCATCGATGAGGCGTCGAGCCCGCCGGTGAGCGTCCGCCCGGTGCCCTTTTCCACGGTGTTGTAGGCCCGGGCCAACCGGGTGATCGAGTCGAGCACCAGCACCACGTCACGCCCCAGCTCCACCTGGCGCCGGGCCCGCTCGAGCGTTAGCTCCGCCAGCTGCGTGTGTCGCTCGGCCGGGTTGTCGAAGCTCGACGCGATCACCTCGCCGAACCCGCACATTTCCATCTCCGTCACCTCCTCTGGACGTTCGTCCACGAGGAGGATGTAGAGGGCTATCTCGGGGTGGTTCCGCACCACGCCTTCGCAGATGGACTGGAACACCATCGTCTTCCCCGCCTTCGCCGGGGCGACCACGAGTGCCCGCTGCCCTTTTCCGAGCGGGCACAGCAGATCCATGATCCGATTGGTGTAGTCGACCTGCCCGTTGCGACGGACGTCGCAGTCGAGGCGCAGCGGTCCGAACGGATGGACGGCGCCGAGATCCGCGAAGTGCGGCCGTTGGCTCGCTTCTTCGGCGGTCAGACCGTTGACACTGGCCACCTGACGCAGCAGGAGGCCCCGCCCGCCTCTACCGGCCGGGGCTGCCTCGCCCGCGATCTCGTCGCCTTTCCGGAGGCCGAGACGCTCGATGATTTTCGGAATGACGTGGACGTCGTGTTTGCTGGGGAGGTACCCGGTTTCCCGGCGCCGCAGGAACCCGCCGCCCCGACCGGTGATGTCGAGCACGCCCGACACCGCGGTGGTCGGCCCCGATCCGACGGGAATCTCCCCATCGCCGGCTCGGGGCCCGCTGTACCCTTCCCGCCCGCCAGATCGTCCGCCGCGCGGGCGGCGAGGGGGTCGGCGGCGACGCCCGCGCTCTCCACGATCCCCGCGCTCTCCACGATCGCCGCGCTCCCCACGATCGCCGCGCTCCCCGCCGCGCTCCCCCTGGTTCATGGCGCCTCCAGGCGCGCCGTGAGCCACCGCGCGAGTTCGGGTTCGTCCACAATGGACCAGGAGTGGGGATTGCGTATCCCGTTCGGTCGCATGCCGCGTCCGGATGTCAGAATGAGTTCCACGTCATCATGTCCCAGGTGTCGCAGGCGATTGGCGAGGCCGGCCGCGTCGAACGCGTTGATCTGGTAATAGTCCAATCCACGGCTCAGCCAGAAGTCCATGTCAGGCTCCGCATAGAGGCGCAGCGGCGTCGCGAGGAGGAATCGCGCACTGCCCCCCTGTGGTTCTTCGTACCGAAACGGCGAGCGGGTGGCGTACTCGGCCGGCCGGTCATTCGGTGTGCCGCCCATGACCCGCACGAGATGATCGAGCACCCATCGCGCCTCCGTCTCGCCGACCCCCGTCGTATCCCACCGCACGCGCGCCACCGAGGCGCGCCATAGGCGCTCCATGTCGAGGGGCGCGTCCACCGCGAACACCGCGCGGGGGACCACCGATTGCTGGCATCGCCCACCCACGCAGAATTCCGCGTACGCGACCGCCGCCGTTCCCCCGAGGGAGATGCCGCCAACGGCCACGCGGCCCGGCGGGGCATCGGTTCGGGCGGCCGCGTCCTGGGCCACCAACTCGAGCCCGCGCATCGAGCGCGCGTCGAGGTACAGCGAATCGTCTGACAGCGCCGGCTCGACGGTGGCCACGCCAACGCGCGCCAGCAGGTTCGGGAGAGCGGCCTCGCGGGGCACGCCGATGAGCACTACCACACCACGCACCCGTCCGATCGGCGGCCGGAGCTCGTACTCCAGCGTCGATCCCGCCACGTTCACGCGCCACCGTTGGACAGCCGGTATGGGCGGCGGGACCGGGCGCGGCGCACAGGCCGCGAGCATCACACAGAGTGTTGTTCCCAGCGCGCGCACGCGCCGGCGCTCAATGCCGCGCAAAGACCCCCGTCTTCCCATCGCGATCGAACGTGAGGACTGCGTAGGCCTCGTGTCGATCGCCAGATTCCATGCCCGGCGATCCCACCGGCATGCCCGGTACGGCCAGACCGATCACGGCCGGATGCTCCGCGAGCAGGCGGTCGATGTCCGCCGCCGGCACGTGGCCTTCGATGACGTAGTCACCGACGAGGGCCGTGTGGCACGCCTCCAGCGCCCGCGGAACGCGAACGCCCACTTTCATCTCCACCAGCGTCGCCTCGTCGACATCGCGGGTGACGACCGTAAACCCCTGATCACGCAGGTGAACCACCCACGAAGCGCAACAGCCTCAGGTAGGTGTCTTGTAGACGGTGACCGTCGGCCGCGCGCTCTGGACGCCCTGTGCACGGGCACCCGCGCCGACGACCAACGCCAGCGCGCCAGCCGCCAGGGCCCACCAGCCCAGACGTGGCATCGACCATCCTCCTTGTAGGTGCTGCGCCGCAGCCCGCCAGCGCGAACGCACGCCGCGCGACCATCGGGCAGGCTGGATACGGTCCCCGAAACTACGCACCACGCCCCCATTTGCGCCACACTCCGGCCCTCCAAGGCTCTGGGCCGCTCCATTAGCTTCCCGGCATGCCATACGAACACTTGCTGATCCAGGTGGCGGATCGGGTCGCCACGGTGACGGTCAATCGACCCGACAAACTCAACGCGCTCGACGACGCGGTC
>CAYWNR010000527.1:0-2815 GCA_964459705.1 uncultured Gemmatimonadaceae bacterium
GCCACCATCGGCCGGCCGTCGTGCAGCAGGATGTTCTCGGGCTTGATGTCGCGGTGGATCACGCCGTGCCGGTGCGCGTAGTCGAGCGCGTCGGCCACTTCGCTCGTGATCCGCACCGCCTCGTCGATGCCGAGCTGCGTCTCGCGGTTGAGCTTGTCGCGCAGCGTCTCGCCCTCGACGTAGGGCATGACGTAATAGAGGAACTGGGCGCTGCCGCCCTGCCCCGCTGCCGCGCTGCCGCTGTCGAACAGCGGCAAGATGTGCGGATGCTGGAGCTGAGCGGTGGTCTGGATCTCCTGCACGAAGCGCTCCGCGCCCAGCACGGCGGCCAGCTCGGGCTTCAGGACCTTGATGGCGACCTTGCGTTGGTGCTTGAGGTCCGCGGCGAGGTAGACGGTGGCCATGCCACCCTGGCCGAGCTCACGCTCGATGACGTAGTGGTCGGCGAGGGCGACCTTGAGCTTCTCGGTGATTTCCGTCATCGAGCCTCGGCGTGCAATGCGCAGCGTACACCGTGCAGCGTTGCTTCCCCGGAAGGCAGTTACGCGGCACGCTGCACGGTCTCACAACCTCGAGCCAAACGCCAGACACACCCCACAAAGGGGGTCAGGACCGCCATCGCGATTTGGAAGGCACTGGGTGGTGATGCCGGCCCCTAAGGTAACCGTGAGCGGCGGGGGGGCTAGCCGAGGCACGGGATGTGGCGGTGGCCCGGCACCCGACCCCTTGGCGCCGCTCGCGTCAACGGCGCGCCGGGAGCAGTCGAAACCCCTCCGCGGCGAAGTCCTCGTCGAGGGCGAGCGCGTCGTGCATCCCCTCAGCCTCCATCAACTCGAAGCTGCTGCAGTCCACGAGACTCAACTCGCGCCGGTCCGTCCGGCGAAGACGACGCATCGCGCGGCGGTGCATCGGCTCCGCAATCCATCGCACGTGGAGCAGCGGAATGAGGTGGTCGGCCAAGTCGTGGACCGCCGCGAGCCCGAGCCGGCGCTGGAGCAGCGCGGTCGTCTCGAGGAGGACGTAGTTGCTGGTGACGAGTGGGTGTGGGCCGGACAACATCTCCGTCCACGTGGCCGCCGTGCGCTCGTGCCCACGATCGTCGCGGTCGAGCAGGGCGAACAGTGCCGACGTATCGACGAAAACGCTCACGCCGAGAACGCGTCGGTCAGATAGTCGTCGTGCCGCTCGCCGATGTCCGATTGGCCTGAGGCGTACTTGCCGATCACGGCCTGGGCTTCGCGGACCCGATCCGCCGGACTGGCCGACGCTTGTTCTTGGGACAGGCGTTCGGCCACGCAGCGCCGGACCGCCTCCGCCAGCGAAATCCCCAGCCGGCTGGCCCAGCGCTTCAACGCGCGGTGCTGCTCCTCCGTGAGCTGAATCTGCGTTCTGATCATGATGGCATCGTAATGCCACCATGATGTCGCCGTCAAGCTATCTAAAATCGCGGCGAAGCCATGGGCAACTGAAGGGCGGAAGACGGCGGAACGAACGGAACGGGCGGACGATGTCCGGCGCGGAAGCGACCTCCCACCTGCCGTTCCGCCCGTTCCGCCTCTTCCGCCATTCCCGTCTCTTCCGCCCTTCTCATCACTCGTATCGCACCCCGAGCTTCGCCAACGCCTCCGGTGGACACCCCGTCCACTCGAGCACCGCCGTATTCCCCATGTATTGCAGGTCCGCGATCCCCATCTTGCTCGACCAAAAACCGGACGCGGTGAGGTCGCGGAACCGATTGAAGAACGCGACCCCGTGCGACAGCTCCGGCGGCGCCTTGGCCGGCCACGCGATGAGATCCAGCAGCGCCCGGCGTTCGGCGTCCGCGCTCTCCACGAACGTGTGGCCGAACCGCTCGACGCACTCGTTGTCGAGCCAGGCCAATCCGCCGCGCATCGCGGTGCGCGGGCCATCGTCCCCGTCGGCCAGCAGGAAGTCCATGAACTCGGGCACGCCCGCGTCCGTGGCACTCCCCGAACGCTCGTCGCGCGGGATGATGAGATCGACGAGCACGCGCACCGTGTCCCACTCGTGCGCCGAGAAGAACGAGGGCTGAGAGGCCTGCGTGCCTTGGCGACGCGCCGCGGCCGCCAACCCGAGCGCGCGTTGCGCCTGCGCCGGCGTCCAATCGAGCGCCGCGGCGAGGGACGTCACCGCCATCACCCGCACCGCGTCCCGCCGCGTGAGGTCGCTCATAGCTGCCCCGCCCTTCGCAGCTCCATGATGCGGTCGCTCGCGCGCCACGCCAACGCGAGAATGGTCCACGTGGGATTCTTGTCCGCCTGCGACACGAACGGCCCACCGTCCGCCACGAACAGGTTCTTCACCTCGTGGGCCTGGCCGTACCCGTTGACCACCGACGACGCGGGATCGTTCCCCATTCGGGTACCACCCAGCTCGTGGATGATGGAGCCGCCGGTGGAGATGCCGAAGCCGCGCTCCGCGGCGGGCATGGGAGAGAAGACCTCGCCGCCCATCTCCGCCACGAGCGCGCGGAAGGTCTCCTGCATGTGCTTCACTTGCCTGGTTTCGTGGTCGGTCCATTGCCAATGGAACCGGAGGACGGGAATCCCCCACCGGTCCACGACGGTGGGATCCAGCTCGCAGTACGATTGGTCGTTCGGGATCATTTCGCCACGACCCGAGAAGCCGATGGTCGTGCCGTAGAGCCGGCGGTAGTCGTCCTTGAGCTGCGTGCCGTACCCACCGCCCGAGGGATACCGCTGGATACCGCCCATGAACCCGGCGCTCGGCACGCGCAAGCCACCCCAGATCTCGATGTGATAGCCGCGCGGGAAGTCGAGCGTGGCGTTGTCGA
>CAYWNR010000528.1:0-2798 GCA_964459705.1 uncultured Gemmatimonadaceae bacterium
CGTGCTGGCCACCGCGGGCGGTGATCCGTGGATCGTGCGTCACGGGAACACGGTCGTCGTCGCCAGCCGCCTCGAGGAAGGCTGGACCGACCTGCCGCTCCGGCCGGCGTTCGTGCCGTTCCTAGATGCGCTGCTGAGCCGGTCTGGCGCGGGGGAAGCGTGGCGAACGGACGCCGGACCGGGGGCCGAGGTGCGGTTGCCGGGTTCGGCGCGGCGCCTGCTCGTTCCCGACGATCCGCTGCCGGTGAGCGCGGATCGGTCGTTCGCGGCGCCGGCCGCCCCGGGGGTGTACTTCGTCGCGGGGCCCGCCGGGGACACGGTTGGTGCGTTGGTCGTGAACCTGGACCCGCGCGAATCGGATCTCCGTGCGGCGTCGCGGCCCGCCATCACGGCCGCGTTCGGTTCTTCCACCGCGTTCGCCGACGCCGACGAGCTGGGTGCGCACGCGTACTCGGTGCGCCGCGCCGAACTGACCACGCCGCTGCTCGTCGTCACGCTGCTGCTCGCCGCCCTGGAGATGGGTGTCGCGAGCGTCGGCGGAGCGCGACGCACGGCGGAGGCCTAGTGCTGCCCCGGCTGGTGGCCGCGATCCGGGCGCTGCCGTCGTATCGCGCCTTCCAAACGGCCTTGCCGGCGCGCGGGGAGGAGCGCCCCGTCCGTCCGCTGGCCGGCTCGAGTGGCGCGGTGCTGGTGGCGGCGCTGGCCGCAGACGACGCGCAGCGCGTCATCCTCGTCGTGACCGACTCGCCCGGTGCCGCCGAGGGCTGGCACGCGGATCTCGAAGTGCTCGCGGACGGCCTGGCGCGTGTCTATCCACAGCGCGAAGCGCTCGGGGAGGAGGAGCCGCACTACGAAATCGCCGGCGAGCGGACGGAGACGGTGGATGCGGTGCTGGGCGGGCGGGCGCGCGTTGTGGTGACGACACTCCGCGCCACCGTCGAGCGTACCCGGGTGCCGGCGGCGCTGGCGCGCGCGCGCCTGGCCCTCATCGTGGGCGGGCGCGAGCGGCCGCAGGACGTCGGCGCGCGGCTCGACGCGATGGGCTACACACGCGCCCCGTCGGTGACGGACGTTGCGCAGTTCGCGGTACGGGGTGGACTGATCGACATCTACGGGTTCGGGATGGCGGCCCCGGCGCGTGTCGAGTGGTGGGGCGACGAAATCATCTCGGTGCGGAGCTTCGACCTCGATTCGCAGCGGTCGGAAGGCGAGATCGGCGGCGTCACGGTGCTCCCGGTGGGGATGGCGGTGCTCGATGCCAGCGATGCGGCGCCGTCCGAGCCGCAAACGCTGCTGGAGCTCCTGCCGCCGGACACGCTGCTGGTGTGCGACGAGGGCGCCAGCGCCGAGGCGGTCGAGCGCATCTGGAGCGAGGCGGCTCACCATCTCGACGTCGCGCGCCGGCGCGGGGAAGACGTCCCCGGCCGGGAGGCGGTGTTCCTCGCGCCCGACGCGTGGCGCCGGCACTGGAACGCGTTGGGACGGATCGTCGTCGCTGATCGGGACGGGGCGCACGACTTTCACGTCGCGGCGCCACCGACCGTGAACCGGGACATGCAGGTGCTCCGGCGGGCGGTGCGGGCGCAGCCGACGCTGATCCTGTGCGACAACGAAGGGCAGTTGGAACGGCTCGAGGAGATCCTCGCGGGCGGCGACGATCCGGGGCGGGGTCTGCCAGCAACGGTGACGCTCGCCCTCGGCGCGTTGCAGGGCGGGTTCGCCCTTCCCGATCTTCTGGTGCTGACCGACCACGAGGCGTTTCGTCGCGCGCGCCGCATCCGCCGGCCGCGCCGGTTCCGGCAGGCGGTGCAGTCGGCCACGAGCCCGCTGACCCCCGGCGATTACGTCGTGCATCTCGAGCACGGGATCGGGATCTACCGCGGGATCGAGCAGATCGAGGTTGGCGACGGGATCGGGCTCGAGGTCGCCGTCCTCGAGTACGAGCGGGGCGACCGGCTCAACGTTCCGCTCTATCGTCTCGACCAGGTAGAGCGGTATCGGACGCCGGACGACGGAACGGATCGCCCGCCGCCGCGGCTGGATCGCCTTGGTGGGAGCCGGTGGAGGCGCCAGCGGGAGAAGACCGAACGCGCCATCCGCCGGATGGCGGCGGAGTTGGTGGATCTGTACGCGCGCCGGTCGGTCACGCCGGGGTACGCCTTCCCGCCGGACGGGCGCTGGCAGCGGGAGCTGGAGTCCGGCTTCCTCTATGAGGATACACCGGACCAGCGCACGGCCACCGAGGACGTCAAGCGCGACATGGAGCGGCCGGGTCCGATGGACCGCATCGTGGTCGGCGACGTGGGCTATGGGAAGACGGAGGTGGCGGTACGGGCGGCGTTCAAGGCCGTCCAGGCGGGCAAGCAGGCGGCGGTGCTGGTGCCGACCACGATTCTGGCGGAGCAACACGGCCGCACGTTCGGCGAGCGATTGGCCGACTTCCCGGTGCGGATCGAGGTCCTGTCGCGCTTCCGCACGGCGGCCGAGCAGGCGGCCGTCATCGCGGGGCTCGGCACCGGCGCGGTGGACATCGTGATCGGCACGCATCGCCTGCTCTCGTCGGATGTGACCTTCCGCGATCTGGGCCTGCTGGTCGTGGACGAGGAGCAGAGGTTCGGGGTGCGCCACAAGGAACGGCTCAAGGCACTGCGGCTCCAGGTCGACGTCCTCACGCTCACCGCGACGCCCATTCCCCGGACCCTGCATCTCGCGCTTGCCGGCCTGCGCGATATCACGCTCATCCAGACGCCACCCCGCGATCGCTCACCCGTGCTGACGTTCGTCGAGCCGTGGGATGA
>CAYWNR010000529.1:0-2789 GCA_964459705.1 uncultured Gemmatimonadaceae bacterium
AGGCCCCGAGGTCACGACCTCGGGGCCTTTGCAAACCGCCCAACCGCCCAACCGCCTATCTTTTCCTCACCGTCCGCTTCTTCTTGGACTTCCCGCCCTTGCCGCGGATCGGGACGACGGAGCCGTCGGTGCCGGTCGCCGCCACCTCGTCGGGCTCACCCTGCGGCTGCTTCCACACGTACCGTTGACCGCGGAAGTTCCGCATCACGATTTCCTCGTCGGTCAGCCGCACGACGTACTCGGGCAGGAGCGGGATCTTGCCACCGCCGCCGGGGGCGTCGATCACGAAGTGCGGGACGGCGAGCCCGCTGGTCCAGCCGCGCAGCCCCTCGACGATCTCCAGCCCCTTCTCGACCGTGGTCTTGAAATGCTCCACACCGGCCACGTTGTCGCACATGTAGATGTAGTAGGGACGGACCCGCGCGGCGAGCAGCTTCTGCATCAGCCGCTTCATGATGTCCACGTCGTCGTTCACGCCGCGCAGCAACACGGTCTGGCATCCCAACGGAATGCCGGCGTCGGCGAGCATGCCGAGCCCTTTCACCGCGGCGGGCGTCAGCTCGCACGGGTGGTTGAAGTGCGTGTTGAGGTACAGCGGATGATGTTTGCGGAGCGTGGCGCACAACTCGGGCGTGATCCGCTCCGGCATGTGGCACGGCACGCGGCTCCCGATGCGCAGCACCTCCAGATGCTCGATCTTCCGGAGCCGGCCGAGAATCTCGTCGAGGCGCCGGTCCGACAGCAGCAGGGGATCGCCGCCGGAGAGGATCACGTCGCGGATCTCAGTGTGCTCCTCGAGATAGCGGAACGCGCTCTCGTACTGCGACATCGGGATCTTCTCCGGATCCCCGACCTTCCTCCGGCGCGTGCAGAACCGGCAGTAGGACGCGCAGACCGGGCTCGCGAGGAACAGCGCGCGATCCGGATACCGGTGCGTGATGTTGGGCACCGGGCTGTCCTCATCTTCTCCCAAGCTGTCCATCACGCCATCGACCACGTCCAGCTCTTGCAGGTCGGGCACGTATTGGCGCCAGATGGGATCGCCCGGCTCCTTGATCAGGTCGACCATGGCCGGAGAGATGCGGAACTCGAAGTTGTCCACCGCTTGCTGGAGCCGTTGGAGGTCCGGGACCTGGTCGTCGCCGAACTTGTCCACCAGCTGCTGGAGCGAATGGAGGCTGCGGTCGCGTAAGAGCCGTTGCCATTCAGCCATGAGACATCATCCGTGTGCGGAAGACGCGAGGTACTTGGTGTAGACCACGAGGCTGTCACCCGGCGCGTAGTAATCCGCGATCGCCGCCTGCTCGTCGTAGCCGAGCCCGCGGTAGAACGCCCGGGTGGGCGCGTAGTCGCGCCGCGAAGATGTTTCCACCACGATGAGACGACCCCCTTCCGCTGTGATCGCCGCCTCGCAGTGCGCCATCAGCTGCCGTCCGACGCCACTTCCCTGCATTGCCGGATCCACCGCGATCCAGTACAGATCCCACGTCGCGAGCGTGCAGGGCGTGGGCCCGAACGTCGCGAATCCGACCAGCTGCCCACCTTCGTCGTAGGCGCCCACCCCCCAGTAGTCGCGGCCGGGGGCCGCCACGGCGCCGTCGAACACCTCCAGCGCAATTGGCACTTCGTCCGGGCGGAACACCGCGGAGGCTTCCACGATGGCCCGAACGCGCTCCCGGTCCCGCGCCGCCGGCGCCCGGAGTTCCACCGCGGCGAGCTTGGCGCCGCGAACGCCCACCTCCACCGACCCGCTCACGCCGTCTTCTGCTGCCGCGCACCACGGGACCGGATCCCGTTCGCGAGCTCCTCCGCCACCGCGGTGAACTGCTGGGCCTCGACCAGCGCGGCGTCCACGATCCGCATGATCAGCGCGTCGTACTCCCAGCCAAACGCCTCCGCCATGCGGGAGAGGCCCGCTTCGTCCGAGATGTCCGGGTTGGGATTCACCTCGAGCACCCAGGCCTGTCCCTGCTCGTCCACGCGGAAATCGACCCGTCCATAGCCCGAGCCGCCAGCCGTCCGCCACGCCTCCTGCGCCAGCGCGACGAGCCGGTCCGCCATCGCGCGCGGAATGCGTGCCGGGCACACCGGCTGACTCCCCTGGTCTTCCGGACTGCCGACGCTCCACTTGGCGTCGAAGGAGAGAATCGGCCACGCGCCTTCCGGCATGGTGCTGAAGTCGATCTCCGAAACCGGGAGCGCCTGATCTCCCACGAATCCGACGGCCAGCTCCCGCCCGCCCACGTACTGCTGGACCATGACCTCGTCGAACTGCTCGCTCATTTCCGCCACGCGCTCGCTCAAGGCGCGCCGGCTCGTCACGACCGACCTCTGATGGATGCCGACGCTCGCGTCCTCCATGGCGGGCTTGACGATGGCAGGAAGCGGAAAATCGGTCGGGACCTTGTGCCCGTTCGGGATGATCCACCGGGGCACGGGCAGTCCGCGGGCGTCCAGCAAGGCGTTGATCATCGGCTTCCGAAGGCACGTGATCATGACGTCGGGACGGGCGCCGGTGAACGGCACCCCTGCCAGCTGCAGCGCGCCGGCCACCAGGCTCTCCGCCCGGCTCACGGCACCCACGCCTTCGCACAGGTTGAATACGACGTCCGCGCGCCGGCAGGGCGCGAGCCACGAGAGGTCGGCGCGGATCGGCACCCGCTGCACCACGTGTCCCTGGCGCCGCAACGCCGCGCCCACCTGTTTCACCGACGCGAGCACCTGGGCGATGTCCTCGTCCGACCAGTCGTCGGCCGCCGCGTCGTAGATGATGACGATCTTCACGCGGC
>CAYWNR010000530.1:0-2773 GCA_964459705.1 uncultured Gemmatimonadaceae bacterium
GACTTGAACAAGGTGATCCGTCGCTCGAGCTGGATCGCGAGAGCGACGATCGCGGTGAGCGCGAAGAAGACGGCGACGTGATCGGTGATCACCGCGCCGCTACTCGGGCCAGCGGTCCGCCGTTCATCCCGGCGGAATGTTCTTGTTCATGCGGAAGAGATTCGTCGGGTCCCATTGCTTCTTGATTTCCGCCAAGCGCACGTAGTGCGTTCCGTACGCCGCCCGCAGGCGGTCGGGGCCTTCGTCCTCGGTCTGGAAGTTGATGTACGCGCCCCCGGTGGAGAATTTGCGCAAATCGTCCCACGCCGCCCGCGTCCACGCGATGTTGGCCTGATCGTCCTCGGGGTTGTCCCACGCGGCCGTGACGTTGAAGACCGACTTGGCGTCGCGATTTCCCATCGGCGTGTGATCGGCCCCAAATCCTTGGAGGGCGCCGTCGAGCGCGAAGAGCACGATCGCCGAGTGCGGCGACGTGATCCGTCGGCCGTGCTCGATGAACGCAGGCAGCAATTCGGGCGGATGACCGGGCAAGTAATCGGATTTCCAGTAGTACCGACGACCCTTTGGCTGGGTGGCGTCGAGCAGATTCTGCTGCGACACGTACGTCCGCCGCTGGAGCAGGTCGCCCACCGCGCCGCCGATCTTCTTGAGCGGCGCAACGAGCCGTTCACCCTCCTCGGGGCGACCGGTGTGGCACGCGAGCACGCCGACGATGTGCTTGCCGTGGATCTCCTTGGCCAGCCAGGGGGCCGGCGGGGCCTTTCGGATCAGCGCCACCAGGGTCAGCTCGGGCGGAGCCTCGGCTGTCAGCGTGCGAAACAGCTCGAGCACCTCCGGGGCCTTGGCGGCCGGCCACGCGATGATCCCGGCCATGATCTCGGGGCCGACCGGATACAGCTGGTATTCGAAGCTGGTCACGACGCCGAAGTTGCCCCCGCCACCGCGCAACGCCCAGAACAAATCCGGATTGTCGATCTCACTCGCACGGACGAGCCGACCGTCGGCGGTCACCACGTCCATGGACCGGACCGTATCGCTGGTCCACCCGAAGCGCCGGGTGAGATACCCGAACCCGCCGCCCAACGTGAGTCCGGCGATTCCGGTATTCGACACGAATCCGAGCACGGCCGCCAGGCCGTGGAGCTGTGTTTCCCGATCCAGGTCCCCGAGCAGGCAGCCCGCCTGCGCCCGTGCGGTATGCCGCGTGGGGTCCACCCAGACTCCCCGCATCAGCGACAGGTCGAGCATCAGCCCACCGTTGCACACCGCGAGACCCGCGATGTTGTGGCCGCCGCCCTTGATGGACAGCGCAATGCCGTGCTCCCGGGCGAACTGCACGCCGGCAGCGACGTCGGCCACGCCGACGCAACACGCGATAAGTGCCGGCCGGCGGTCGATCATACCGTTCCAGACGGCGCGAGCTTCGTGATACCCGGGTTCGTCGGGGAGCAGGAGTGTGCCGCGCAGGCATGCGCGGAAACCGTCGACCGCTGATTGATCCAGGCGGACCTCGCCGCCGTCCAACGATCGTGCTATGGTCATCCCGCCCTCCGGCTGGGGTGGAGGAATCGCTCGGCAGACCGTGACGGCGGTGGTCGCTGGTGGATCGGCCACCGCCTGCCGAGCGGGGTGGGGTGAAGCTAGGGTCGGCTGCTGCCCTCCGCCAGCACGGCGGTGCGGCGCACGTGCCACGCGAGCAGGCCCACGATGATCCCGATGGTGATCAGCGCGACCACCTGCTGCACCGGCTCCGGCAGTGTGAGCCGGAAGCCGCGGATGGCCCTCCCTCCGTGCGTCGCCACCCATACGGCGAGCAAGACGCCGGTGAGTCCTCCGCCGCCGACCAGTTCGGCCCCGAAGAGCGTGCCCTCCTCGCGCCGCCGCTCGCTCTCCACAGTCGCCTGCCTTCGGGTCAACGCCCAACGGAGCACGCCGCCCACGAACACGGCGGCCATCGTCTCGAGGGGCAGGTACACGCCCACCGCGAAGGCGAGCACGGGGACCCGCACGAGCGCGGCGAGCAGCCCGATGCCCACGCCGATCAGCACGAGGATCCATGGCAGGTTCTGGTCGAGCACACCGTCGATCACGAGCTTCATGAGCATGGCCTGCGGGGCGGGGGAACTCCGGTCTCCCAAGACCGCCCTCGACGGTGCGATTCAGCATCATGACGACCGCGGCCACCACGCCCGCCGACGTGAGCACGCCGATCATCTCACCGATCTGTTGAAGCCGCGGGGTCTGCCCAAGCACGAAGCCGGTCTTCAGGTCCTGCGACATGTCATCCGCGATCGAGGCGGCGACGCACACCGTCGTGCCGACCATGAGGGCCGTCGCTTTGCCGAGCAGATCGGTCCACCCGAACAGCAGGAAGATGAGGCTCGTTCCGAGCAGCGTGGCAATGGCCATGCCGGAGGTCGGGTTCGAGGTCACCCCCACCAGTCCCACGATGCGCGCGCTCACGGTGACGAAGAAGAACGCGAAGACGGCAATCAAGATGGATGCGATGGCGCGAATCCACACCGCGTCCAGAAACCCGAGCACGCCCGGCACGAGCGTCAGCATCGTGAGCACGAGCGGGAGCACGATCAGCACGGTGCGGAACGACAGCTCGACGTCGTAGCGCTCCCGGGCCACGGCAGTGGCGGTCGAGATCCGTGACAGACCGAGCTTGAACGACTCGACCATGGTGGGGATGGAGCGGATCAGGGTCATGAGGCCGCCCGTGGCCACCGCGCCCGCGCCGATGTAGCGGACGTAGCGGCTCCAGATC
>CAYWNR010000531.1:0-2758 GCA_964459705.1 uncultured Gemmatimonadaceae bacterium
AACCACTCGCGCTCGGCCGCAGGAGTATTGCGGGGCCTCCACTACCAGGTCACCAGGCCCCAGGGCAAGCTCGTGCGCTGCGTCCGCGGCGCCATCTTCGACGTTGCCGTGGACGTGCGGCGCGGCTCACCGACGTTCGGGCGTTGGGTGGGTGCCGAGCTGAGTGAGGCAAGCAAGCGCCAGGTCTGGATGCCGCCCGGCTTCGCGCATGGGTTCTGTGTGACGGCCGGCCCTGCCGAGGTCGAGTACAAGTGCACCGACTACTACGTCGCCGAGGACGAGTCGGGGATCATCTGGAACGATCCGACGATCGGGATCGCGTGGCCAATCACCAACCCGACCCTCTCGGACAAGGACCGCGCCTTTGCCCCACTCGCCGCGGATCGCACCGACCTGCCCGCCTATCACGGCTGACGGCCAACGCCTTGCGGCCGACGGCTGACGGCTCTCGACTCGGCAAACATCCACCAACCGATTGACAGCCAACATGTTAGGACCGATCTTAGGCGGTCGGCACGTTCCAGGTGTTTCCGTACTTTACGCCACAAAGTAGATTCTGCCCGTGCCCAAGACCCGGTTGACCGTCCGTGCAGTGCTGCTTGGCCTGGCCGCGCTCGGCGCCATCGCCGCCGGCACACCCGGACGCGCGCTCGCGCAGACCCTCACCCCCACCCAAATCGAGCAGCTGCGCACTCACCCCGAGCTGGTGCGCCAGCAGATCCAGCAATCGGGCCTCTCGCCCGAGCAGATTCGCGCGCGGTTGCGCGCGGCGGGATACCCGGAGACGCTGCTGGACGCGTACATGCCCGGCGCGGTCACCGGCGAGGCTCCGCTAGCGCCCGGCTCCGCTGAGCTGGGCGCGCTTCAGGCGCTGGGGCTGCCGTTCGCGCTCGCCTCGGAGGCATTGCAGTTGGACACGGGCTACGTGGCGCGGGGCGGGCCGCCGTCCCGTGTGTTCGGGGTGGACGCGTTCCGGCGGAGCACCACGCAGTTCCTGCCGACGCTCTCCGGCCCGGTGCCACAGGACTACACACTCGGCCCCGGCGATGTGCTGGTGCTGATTCTGACCGGCGACGTCGAGCTGGCGCAGACGCTCACGGTGACGCGCGAGGGGTTCGTGCTGATCCCGCAGGTGGGCCAGTTGTTCGTGGCGAACCTCACGCTGGACCAGCTCCGCGACCTGCTCTACACCCGTCTCGGACGCGTGTACTCGGGTGTGCGGCGCGGGGCCAACGCCACCACGCGGTTCGACGTGTCGGTGGCCAACGTGCGGGCCAACCAGGTGTACGTGGTGGGCGAGGTCACGCAACCGGGGGCCTACCAGATCAGCGCGCTGGGCACGTCGCTCACCGCCCTGTACGCGGCCGGCGGTGTCACGGAGCGCGCCAACCTGCGCCACATCGAGATCCGGCGAAACGGCGCACCCATCGACACGCTGGACCTGTACGACTACCTGCTGCGGGGTGACACGCGGGGCGACCGCCGGTTGGCGACCGGGGACGTGGTGTTCGTGCCCGTCTATCAGACGCGGGTGGAGGTGAACGGCGCCGTGGTGCGGCCGGCCATCTACGAGGTGACGGACGGGGAGACGCTGGCCGACGCCATCGCCGAGGCCGGTGGCTTCCAACCCGATGCGGACTTCCGCGCCGTCACCGTGTTCCGCGTGCTGCGGCCGGGGGAGCGGGGTCCTGGCCCCGCGCCGCGGGCCGCCATTGCCGTGTCGCTGGCGCCGTCCGGCGACACGACCGCGAGTCGCCCGACCGTGAGCATTCCCGCGTTCCCGCTCCAGGACGGCGACTCGGTGGTGGTGAACGCGTTGCCGCCGTTGGCCGCCTCGCACGCCGTGACGGTCTCGGGAATGGTGCTGCGCCCGGGGCGCTTTCCGTGGCGGCCGGAGATGACGCTTCGGAATCTCGTGGAACTGGCCGGTGGGCCCACGGTGGGCGCGGACCTCCGGGTGGCGGAGGTGGCCCGGATGCCCGCCGATCGCTTGGCTGGAGCCCTTGCCGACACCCTGCGCGTGCCGCTCGACTCGAGCTATCTCTCGAACCGGAGCGCGACCGGACAGTACGAGGGACCACCCGGCCCCGCGTTTCCCGCGGCGGGCTCGGCGCCCGAGTTCGCGCTCGCGCCGTACGACCACGTGCTCATCCTGAAGCAGCCCGAGTTCGAGTTCCAGCGCAGCGTCACGATCCTGGGAGAGGTGCTCTACCCGGGGTCATACTCCCTGACGCGCAAGGACGAGCGGATCAGCGATCTGGTGACACGGGCCGGCGGCCTGCTCGAACAAACGGCGTTCCCGGAGGGAGCGCGGTTTACTCGTCCATTCCTGAACGCGGGGCGCGTAAACATCACGTTAGGCCAGGCACTGGCCCAGCCGGGCGGGCCGGACGACCTGATACTCCAACCAGATGACACCTTATTCGTGCCCGAGTACCTCCCCACCGTGCGCGTGGCCGGCGCGGTCGTCGCGCCCGGGAGCTATCAGTGGGTCAGTGGGAAGGGCGCCAACTACTACTTGGAGAACGCCGGCGGTTTTGCCGAGAACGCGGACAAGGGACGCACCGTGGTCCGGTTTGCCAACGGCTCGGCGCGGAACCGGAGTAAGTTCTTGTTCTTCACGTCGTGGCCTACCCCGGGACCGGGGTCGGACATCTACGTGCCTGCGAAGGCGCCAAAGGAGTCGACGAATTGGTTTCCTGTCTTTGCCGCCCTCGCGTCCATTCTGGCGTCCACGACCGGCATGATTGTCGCGCTC
>CAYWNR010000532.1:0-2751 GCA_964459705.1 uncultured Gemmatimonadaceae bacterium
CAGCTCATCATCGCCGGCAAGGCCCATCCGGAAGACCAGGCGGGCAAGGACCTGATCCATGAATGGATCCAGTTCATTCGCCGACCGGAGACGCGATCCCACGTCGTCTTCCTGGCCGACTACGACATGCTCCTGACGGAGCAGCTCGTGCAGGGGGTGGACGTGTGGATCAACACGCCACGGCGACCCTGGGAGGCGAGCGGGACGAGCGGCATGAAGGTGCTGGTCAACGGAGGGCTCAACGTCTCGGAGCTGGACGGCTGGTGGGCGGAGGCGTACACGCCCGAGGTGGGATGGGCGCTGGGGGACGGCCTGGAGCACGGCGACGATCCCGCGTGGGATGCGGCCGAAGCCGACACGCTCTACGAGCTGCTGGAGCAGCAGATCATCCCGGAGTTCTATGATCGGAACGAGAGCGGCATCCCCATCGCGTGGGTCGAGCGCATGCGGGAGAGCATGGCGCGGTTGACACCGCGTTTCTCCGCCAATCGCACGGTGCGGCAATACACCGAGGAACGCTACATCCCCGCCGCGGAGGCGTATCGTCGGCGCAGCGCCGATGGGGGTGCGGTGGGCAGACGGATGGTGGAGTGGCGGCGTGACCTGGAACGGAGCTGGGGCGGCCTGCGCTTCGGCGAAATGAAGGTCGAGACGCACGGCGAACAGCACGTATTCGGGATCGAGGTCCGGCTCGGCGACCTCGATCCCGAAGCGGTGCGCGTCGAGCTCTACGCCGACGGTGTCACGGGCGGTGCGCCCGTGCGGCAGGCGATGGAGCGAGGTCGCCGACCGGGCGGCGCGCCTGGCGGCTACCTGTACGGTGCATCGGTGTCGGCGGCCCGTCCGCCGGGGGACTACACCGCGCGGGTGATGCCGCGCTTCGACGGTGCCGCGATCCCGCTGGAAGACGCCCGCATCCTGTGGCAGCGATGACATGGAACCGGCCAAGCCACGGATCCTGACGGTCAACGGCGGCTCGTCGAGCATCAAGCTCGCGCTGTTCGAGATCGGCGATGTGCTCGAACGGATCCTGGAGGGTGCGGTCGAGCGGATCGGGCTGCCGGACGCCACCCTCCGGGTGAGAGGCTCGAGCGGGGTCGATGACGTCGAGCGGTCGGTGACGGCGCCGGATCACGCGGCGGCGGTGGGCGTCCTGATGGATTGGATCGAGGAGCGCGGCGGGGGTGGCGCGCTGACCGCAGTGGGGCATCGCGTAGTGCACGGCGGGCCGAGGCACATCCTGCCCGAGCGGATCACCCCGCAGTTGGTGGAGGAGCTGCGCCGGCTCGGTCCGTTCGACCCCGAGCACCTGCCCGAGGAGATCCTGCTGACCGAGGCGTTCCATCGCCGATTCCCCGAGCTTCCCCAGGTGGCGTGCTTCGACACGGCGTTCCACCACGACCTGCCGCGGGTGGCACACCTGCTGCCGATCCCGCGCCGGTACGCCGCTCTGGGCGTGCGCAGATACGGGTTCCACGGGTTGTCGTATGCGTTCCTCATGGAGGAGCTGGCCCGGTTGGAGGGAGCGGAGACGGCGCGGGGCCGCGTCATCCTCGCCCACCTCGGCAACGGCGCCAGCCTGGCGGCCGTGCGCGATGGGAGGCCCCTGGACACCAGCATGGGATTCACTCCGGCTTCCGGGGTGCCCATGGGCACCCGGTCGGGCGATCTCGATCCCGGCTTGGCCTGGTATCTGGCCCGTACGGAAGGGATGAGCGCGCAGCAGTTCAACGAGATGGTCAACGCCCAGTCCGGGCTGCTCGGCGTGTCGGAGACGAGCTCCGACATGCGCGACCTCCTCGACCGCGAGGGCCGGGACGTGCGGGCCGCCGAAGCGATCTCGCTGTTCTGCTATCAGGTCAAGAAGCGCATCGGCGCGTTCGCGGCGGCGTTGGGTGGCCTCGACACGCTGGTCTTCGCCGGCGGCATCGGCGAGCACGCACCCGGCATCCGGACCCGGATCTGCGATGGGCTCGAGTTCCTTCGAATCGAGCTCGACGAAACGCGGAACGCGGCCTCCGAGGGTGTGATCTCCGCTGCCATCGGCCGGGTCGTGGTCCGCGTCATACACACGGACGAAGAGCTCATGATCGCCCGGACGGTCCGCCGTGTTCTCGGGCTCGGCAAGGAAGAGGACGACTGAACCATGCAGACGAAGACGCTTTCGCCGGAGATGCGCGACCGGACGGATGCCTACTGGCGCGCCGCCAACTATCTGTCGGTCGGTCAGATCTATCTCTACGACAATCCGCTGCTGAAGCGACCGCTTGCACCCGCGGACGTGAAGCACATGCTCCTGGGGCACTGGGGCACGACCCCGGGGCAGAACTTCATCTACGCGCACCTGAACCGGGTCATCAAGAAGTACGACCTCGACATGATCTACGTCTCCGGCCCCGGGCACGGCGGTCCCGCCGTCGTCGCCAACACGTATCTCGAGGGCACGTACAGCGAGATCTACCCCGACGTCAGCCGGGACGAGGCCGGGCTGCGGAAGCTCTTCCTCCAGTTCTCGTTCCCCGGCGGCATTCCGAGCCACGCGTCGCCGGAGTGCCCGGGATCCATCCACGAGGGCGGCGAGCTGGGCTATTCCCTCAGCCACTCGTTCGGGGCCGTGTTCGACAACCCCGAGCTCATCGTCGCCTGCGTCGTCGGCGACGGCGAGGCGGAGACGGGTCCGCTGGCCACCGCATGGCACTCGAACAAGTTCCTCGATCCGGTGACCGACGGCGCGGTGCTGCCGATCCTGCA
>CAYWNR010000533.1:0-2745 GCA_964459705.1 uncultured Gemmatimonadaceae bacterium
CTCCTCCATGAGGTCGCCCTGCGTGTGGAGCCGGCCCGCCGTGTCGATCAGGACGACGTCGATGCCGCGCACGGTGGCCGAGTCGATGGCGTCGAACACCACCGCCGCGGGATCGGTGCGCTGTTGTCCGGTCACGCACGGGACGCCAAGCCGCTCAGCCCAGACCTCGAGCTGTTCCGTGGCGCCGGCCCGGTAGGTGTCCGCGGCGGCGAGCAACACGGTCCGGCCCTCCCCGAGTAGGCGATGCGCGAGCTTCGCCGCCTGCGTGGTTTTGCCGACGCCGTTCACACCCAACAGCAGCACGACCGCCGGACCCTCGCCATCGACCGCGACGTGCAGCCCTTCGCGAACGCCGGCCTCACGGATCTGCGATGCGACCGCTTCGACGAGCCACGCGTGGAGTTGGTGCTCGTTCTTGATGTCGCCCCGCCGCATGACCTGCTCCAGGCGCTCCGCCAGCTCGAACGACGCGGATCCGAAG
Source organism: uncultured Gemmatimonadaceae bacterium (assembly GCA_964459705.1). Taxonomy (GTDB): domain Bacteria; phylum Gemmatimonadota; class Gemmatimonadetes; order Gemmatimonadales; family GWC2-71-9; genus JAOTWJ01. Next base: position 482 of record CAYWNR010000533.1, read on the forward strand.
TCGGCCTCGAGCAGGACGCGCTCGACGCGCTCGAGCGCATCCCGATCGAGGCCGCGCACCAACACACCCACGTCGGTGAGCGCCACGGCCTTGATCCGCTGCCAGAGCCCCCGCTTCACGGCAGCCCCCGGCGCGTTCGCCAGGCCCATTCGCCGAGGAACGCGAGCATCGCCACGAGGAAGACCCACCACATATCGCGCAGGCCCACCGGACTGCCCGCCACGCGAACCTCCGCGGCACGGGCCGGCACGACGGCACGGGGCACGAATTCGTCGGAGTAGCGCTCGACCGCCACGACGCCCGACGCCCGGGCATGCGGGGCGCGCCAGCGATACACGCCCACGGGAAGGCGGAGGGCGGCCTGCCCCGACGCGTCAAACGCGAGCGCGGTGGTGAAGGTCGAGTCCGGCCCGGTCAGTTCCACCGGCACGGGCTCTGGCGGTGCGCTGTCACCGATCCAGCGAAAGGTGACGGGGACGTCTCGCGGCACCACCGCCGCCGCCATCAGGCTCGCGCCGCGGCCGGACCGCGTGGTAAGCAGCCACTCCACACCGGCGGCGAGCACCGCGCGGTAGGCTTCACGGGACGCGCCGCCGCGAAACGCCCACCGCCAGAGCCCGTCGGCGAGGGTCACCAACTCCCGCCTCCCGCTGTCCTCGCGTGCCACGAGAACCGGACGGGCGGGACCGCGCCGACCCACCCGCGCGGTGAGGACCGCCAGCCCGCCCGGGGCCGTGGTCGTGGGAACCCCACCGAGCGGGGCAAGCGAGTCCCAGGCAATCCCCGCCAGCCGTCCGAGCAGCGGTGACGCCGGCGGATCGGAGGCGACGTACCAGTCGGACGCCGTCGGGGCACCGGCGGATCCACCGGCCCACCGCCACACGGCACGTCCCGACGTGACGCCGCCAGTCTGTCCGCGGGAGACCACCGCGCCCGCCGCCCGCGCGGCATCTCGGACGCGCGCGGCCGGAACGACCTTCTGACTGCCCATGTCGATCCACCGCCCCGGGGCGACCTCTCCAAACGCCACTACGCCGCCCGGCGCGATATCGCGCAGCTCGCGCGACAGAAACCGCGCCTCCCAGTCGGGTGGACTGGCGACCAGGACCACCGCGGGCACGGTCGACACGGTGACGATGCGGAGCCGGGTGTTGTCGCGCGATTCAGGATCGCCGGCGGCGCTCAGCGTCAGCGCCAGCGGGTGCGTGCCGAGGGGAAGGAGGTTGGGAGGGAGGGTCACGGTGCGCCGAACGCGACCCCCACCGGGCGGAAGCGCCACCACCCGCCGCGCCAATTGACGCTGGCCCGTCGTGATCACGAGCGCGGCGGTCGAATCCCCGAGCCCGCCCCACGCCGTGACCTCGATCGTGATCGGCAGCGAGTCCGCCGCCAGCACGCGCGCCGGCACGGCGGCGTCAGTCAGGGCCAGGCCCGGGCCCGGTGCGCGCGGTAGCAGCACGATCTCCGCTCGCTCGCGGAGTTCCTCCGGCTGGAGTGCGAAGTCGTCGAGCTCCCCGTCGGTCACGATGACCGCCGGTCCGCCGCGCGCGGTCGCCAGGCGCAGCACGTCCCCGACGGTGGATCGCCCAGCCGTGGGCGGCGAGGAGTCGAATGGCGTCACCACATCGCCGAACCGGACGAGCCGGCCCCGTGCACCCGCGAGGGCGACCGCGGTATCGAGCGCCTGGCTCCAGGCAGTGGCGCTCGCCTGCATACTGAGCGACGCGTCGAGCGCCACCGTGTGCGGGCCGGCCGTCATGACTCGGCGCGCCGTGGCGTTGACCAGGAGTCCGGCCGTTGCCGCCAGCGCGACCGTCCGGAGCAGCGACAACCCCACACCGGTGGCCTTGAGGCGCTCGCGCACCACGTAGACCCACGTCGCCACCACCGCGAGCGCGGCCGCCAAGGCTATCCACAGCACGTCAGTGCGTCCTCGATACTGAACGTCCCATCGAGCAGCGCGCGCCCCACGATGACGCCGGCGAACCCGGCGTCCCGCGCCACCTGCAACTCGTCGAGCCCGGCGATCCCGCCCGCGAGCACGACAGCCACCCCGTGCCCCACCAGCCCCTTGGCCGAGGTGAGGGCGGCGCCGGCAAGCGTCCCGTCCCGCCCGAGATCACGATACACAATCGTCTCGACTCCAGCGTGCCGTGCCAACGCACACAGGTCCATTGGATTGCCGGCGACGACCCCAGCGAGCGTCATGGCGAACCCGTCGCGCACGTCGAGCGACAAGGCGATCCGCGTCGCGCCATGCCGCG
>CAYWNR010000534.1:0-2727 GCA_964459705.1 uncultured Gemmatimonadaceae bacterium
TCCGGAGCATTCGCAACGTGACCAACGACCTGCGCCCCTCCCTGCTCGACGAGTTGGGACTCGTGCCGGCGCTGCGGGCGCTCGTGGCGGATTTGGACGGGCGCGGTGATCTCGCGATCGCGTTCGAGGCCCCACACGCGCTCCCGAGCTTGTCACCGGACGTGGAGCTCGCCCTCTTCCGGGCGCTGCAGGAAGCGCTTGCCAACGCGGTGCGGCACGCGGGCGCGAGTCGGGTGGACGTCCAGCTCGGGATCTCCGATGCCCACGTGGAGTTGGCGATCGCGGATGACGGCCGGGGCCTCACCGCCGGGATGCGGCTCGAGGACTTCGAGCGCAACGGTCACATGGGCCTCGCCGGCATGCGCGAGCGTGTCGTGGGATTGGGCGGATCGATCACGCTCGAAACGGGTCAAACAGGCGGGGTGCGATTGGTCGTGCGCGTGCCCGCGGGAGTCAGGGGACAGGAGGAAGCATGAAGGACGACACCGTCGGCCCGATCCGCGTCCTGATCGCCGATGACCACGCCATCGTCCGGGAAGGCATCCGTCAGGTGTTGGATGGGACGGAGGGCATCCAGGTGGTGGGTGAAGCCGGAAATGGTCCCGAGGCCGTGGAGCGGGCCGGCACTCTGGTTCCGGATGTGGCGGTGCTCGACGTGTCCATGCCCGGGGAGTCAGGGCTCGAAGTGGCCAAGCAGATCAAGCGGGCGCTGCCGGCCACACGGGTCCTGATGCTCTCGGTATACGACAACATGGAGTTCGTGCTCGAGGCAGTGCGGGCGGGCGCGGACGGATACCTTCTGAAGGACTCCTCGCCAGCCGAGCTGCGATCGGCGATCCGGCGCGTGCACGGTGGGGAGAGCGCGTTCAGCGCGGTGGCGGCCCGCCAGTTGAGCGCCGCGTTGCGTCAGGAGGAAGAAAACCGCGAGAAGGCGGAGCGCGTGGCGAGCCTGACGCCGCGTGAGCTCGACGTGCTGCGACACGTCGTGGCTGGCCGAACGAACAAGGAAACCGCGGGTGAGCTCGGCATCAGTCACCGGACCGTCGAAACCCACCGTGAGAACATCCTCAAGAAGCTCAAGGTCCGATCCGTGGCGGAGCTCACCCGGCTCGCCATGGAGATGGGCCTCGTCGACGAGACGGCGTCTTAGCCGGACCAGACCTCGATCGGCGGCGTGTGGAAGTGCACGCGCACGTCGGTCGAGCGGGGTGGTATCCCGTTTTCCACGGTGCTAAACTCCGGCGGCCAACCAGGAGTTTTGCGCTATGACTCGACATATACCGATTCCCGCCCCGGCAAACGAGCCGGTGTTATCGTTTGCCCCCGGTTCGCCGGAGCGGGCATCCCTCAAGGCCAAACTGGCCGAAATGGCGGCCACCGAGATCGAAATTCCCGTCATCATCGGCGGCAAGGAAATTCGCACGGGCCGCACGAAGAAGGCGGTGATGCCCCATCGACACGGGCACGTACTGGCGACGTGGCACCGCGCAGGCAAGGAGGAAGCGGCACAGGCCATTGCCGCGGCGGCGGACGCCCATCGCGAGTGGTCGTCGTGGCGCTGGGAAGACCGCGCTGCCGTGTTCCTCAAAGCGGCGGATCTCCTGGCGACCACCTGGCGGGACACCCTGAACGCGGCGACGATGCTGTGCCAGAGCAAGACGCCGCATCAGGCCGAGATCGACGCCACCTGCGAAATCGTCGATTTCTGGCGATTCAATGTCCATTTCGCGGACCAACTGTACGGCCAGCAGCCGATCTCCGGGCCGGGGGAATGGAACCGGACGGAATACCGGCCGCTCGAGGGGTTCGTCCTGGCGGTGACCCCGTTCAACTTCACTTCCATCGGCGCGAACCTGCCGACCTCCCCCGCCATCGTCGGGAACACGGTCGTCTGGAAGCCCGCGTCCACCGCGGTCTTCAGCAGTTACTACATCTATCGGTTGCTGGAGGCGGCCGGCCTGCCGCCCGGCGTGATCAACTTCCTCCCAGGCGATGCCAGCGCCATCTCGAGTGCGGTACTCGCAAATCCAGGGCTCGCCGGAATCCACTTCACGGGCTCGACCGCCGTGTTCCAAGAACTCTGGCGCACGGTGGGCCAGAACATCGCGAACTACCGGCAGTATCCACGACTTGTGGGGGAGACGGGCGGCAAGGACTTCATTCTCGCCCATCCGAGCGCCGACCGCGCCGCGCTGCTCGCGGCCATCGTCCGCGGCGCGTTCGAGTACCAGGGTCAGAAATGCAGCGCCGCGTCCCGCGTGTATCTACCGGATGGCATGTGGCGCGCAATGCGCGATGAGATCATCGAGACCATCGGCGCCATTCGCATGGGTGATGTCGCCGACTTCCGCACGTTCATGGGCGCGGTGATCGACAAGCCGGCATTCGACACGATCGTGGAGTACATCGCCCACGCGCGCGCGGCCAAGGACGCGGAGATCCTCGTCGGGGGAGCGTCGGACCCCTCCGAAGGCTACTTCATCCGTCCCACCCTCATTCAGGCCAAGGCTCCCGATTATCGGTCGATGTGCGAGGAGATCTTCGGTCCCGTCTTGACGCTGTACGTGTATCCGGAAAAGGAATGGGGTGCCGTGCTGCGGACGGTGGACGCCACGTCACCGTATGCCCTGACGGGTGCGGTGTTCGCGAATGATCGTCAGGCCGTGCTGGAGGCGACGCGCGCGTTGCGGTTCGCGGCGGGCAACTTCTACGTGAACGACAAACCGA
>CAYWNR010000535.1:0-2722 GCA_964459705.1 uncultured Gemmatimonadaceae bacterium
ACTCCGCGGACTGATGGAGCTGAACCCAAACCCGCCCATCCTCTCCGCCGTAGAGAGCGACAAGGAGACGATCTGCGCGAAATACTCCAGGTCGCCCTGGCTCACCGGCCGTCGCTCACCAGACTGGAAGGTGTTGCGGGCGACCGTATCAACGTAAGCCTGATCCACAACCCCCCGCCTGTGAGCGTACAGGTGGCGGACAGCGTCGCAGGTGAACAGTGCGCGCGACGTCTCCGGATCCAGTTGCTGCCCCCGCGGCCCGAGTGCCTTCTCGATGGCAGTTGGGAGCGGCATCCGTGGCTTCGTGATCCCAAGTGCGCCACAGTACGCCTCCAGAGCGGCGTGCAAACCGACAAGAACGAGTCCCCGTGCAAAGTCGCCGAAATCGCTCTGAGGCTCCCGGAACGGGAATAGCTGCTCTTCGAGCGCGTACGCGTCTTCCAAACCCCAAAACCATACACCGTGACCCGTGGGACTCTGAATCGGAGCTTCGGGATCGTCATCGCCTTCGTCGGCGAAGCCTTCACCGTGAATGATGGCCTCGCTGATCCGATTGCGGAGATCTTCAAAGTAGCTAGGACTAATCTCCTCGATTTCGGAAAGCAGCCAGCCCTGGAGTCGGGCGAAAGCATATGCTGCCCGGAACTCGTGCCACTCCTTGTCGAAAGGCGTGCCGGAATCACGGGCGTCGGTATGTGCCATGTCACCGTCCGTGCAAGCCACCTAAATCGCGTAGATGCTGCGCCGGGTGGCACGGATTCCGCGAGGCAACCAGCAGCGTGCGCAGCCACGACCTGTCATTCCAATGTGCGACACGACGCCAGCAACCGCCACTCCTCAGACAGCTGGAGTCCCCTCAGCCCCTTTTCGGCCTCTGCTTCCCTCTCGCGGTCCTCGTCGCCCCGGCCGAGCGGGTGGGGGTGGGAGGCAGGGGAACGGGGTCAGGAATAGGAGAAGGGGCGCGGCTGTCGCTGAAGCAACCTGGGTTCGGCAGCCCAACCGTACGTAGCTGGCCGGCCCCCCCGAAGAGATCAGGAGCTCTCGAAGTAATCCAAGTCCAGCTTCTTCACCTCGTACGTCTGCGCTAGTGCTACGCCCACATTGTGCTCGATCATGAACGTTGCTAGCTGCGCGCCGTCGATCAGCACGATTTTCTTTTCGATCCGGCGCACGTACTCTCTCGCGTCACTGCTGAATGCCGACGTAGTGATCATGACGCCCTTACGAGCGCGCACACCCTCCAGACTTCCGGCAAATGCCTGGACGACCGGTCTGCCCACCGTGTTCTCCCATCGCTTGGCTTGGACGTACACGACATCGAGCCCAAGCCGGTCCTCGTTGATGACGCCGTCGATGCCACCATCGCCCGATTTTCCAATCGTCTTTCCGGCATCCTCGCGGGATCCCCCATAACCCATGCGAACCAGCAGGTCGACCACAAGGCGCTCAAAGAACGCGGGTGGGGCTGCCTTTACCCGTTCCAGGATGTCCTGCACGAGCACTCCATTCAGCTCGCTGTGGACCCGCTCCAGGGTGTCCTCAGGCGTCTCAATCACGTCGTCCTTGTCGCCCTCTTCCGCTTCATCGCTCTTCTTCGGGACGTAGGTATGAAACGCGACGAACTCTGGGTACTGCCGAAGGAACTTGACGTTGAGCTTAGCAGGTGGTGCCGCCAGCACCTGCCGCCCACGGTCGGTGATTTGCACGAGACCACGCCCGGGAGATGAGACGAGGCCTGCCTTCTTCAAGTACGTTCGGGCCCAGCCAATTCGATTCTGATAGGTAAACTGCGTGCCGCTCTTCAGAAGTTGAGCACGATCACTGTCTAACAGTCCGAGATCTTCCGCGAGTTGGTCGTACAGGTCCGACATCTGATGTACCTGCCCGTCCTCCAAACGCTTCAGGAAGGGCAGGAACCAAGACTGGAAACCAGGCACACTCATGGGTCGGCCGCCGATTGCAGTGATGGGAAGGAACCGGAATCTGTCAAACCTGTGCCCCGGTTGGGCCTACAGCAAGCTCGGCGAGTGCGCGCCACTTGGGGATGTTGGTGATTCCCCTGCCCTATTCAAGGGACGATCACGTCCTTCGCGCGGCCTCTGCGCCCTCCTCGCGGTCGTCGTCGGCCCGGCCGAGCGGGTGGGGGTGGGAGGCAGGGGAACGGGGTCAGGGATAAGGAAAGGGGGCGGCTGAAGCCGCGAGCTGTCGCTGAAGCGACTCGGGTCCCGTCGGCAAGTCAACGCTTCAGAATGCAAACGAGCCGAGCACGATAGCTCGGCTCGCTCGCGGTGGCGGATACGCCACCCAGAAACCCGGCAGGTACACCGAGTATATGCTCGGCACTCTGGGCACCGCAAGTGGTGCGGCGGGTACCGGTGGTGGGATTCGACGCGCAGCGAGCAAGCGGACGTCGCATCGGCCGCCGCCGATGCGACGCTCAACCCACAAGGGCTTGCGCCCGGAAACCTGCCGAGTTTCTGCGTTTACCGATTTCGCCACACCGGTACCAGAACGACTGCGAGCCTCGGCAACCCGAAGGCCAGGACGCAGAACTTGGCAGGCGCTGTCGCGCCGCGCGTCCACAGTACGGGTGCTGCGCCTCCCAACCGGCATCGGAACAACGCAGACCGGTGCGAAGCACCGCACCACGCCGATCTGGGTAGACGGTCCGTGCAGCAACGACCCCCCTACGGCCTCTGCGCCCTCCTCGCGGTCGTCGTCG
>CAYWNR010000536.1:0-2720 GCA_964459705.1 uncultured Gemmatimonadaceae bacterium
AACCTGCTCGGGAAACGGGTGGACTACTCGGGCCGGTCGGTGATCGTCGTCGGTCCGGAGTTGGACCTGCACCAGTGCGGGTTGCCGAAGACCATGGCGGTGGAGCTGTTCAAGCCGTTCATCATCCACAAGCTGGTCCAGAAGGGCATCGCCGAAACGGTCAAGCGGGCCAAGAAGATCGTCGAGCGGGAAACCCCGGAGGTGTACGGGATCCTGGAGGAGATCATTCAGGACCATCCCGTGCTCCTGAACCGGGCGCCCACGCTGCACCGCCTCGGGATCCAGGCGTTCGAGCCGGTGCTGGTGGAAGGCAAGGCGATTCGTATTCACCCGCTGGTCTGCGCGGCGTTCAACGCCGACTTCGACGGCGACCAGATGGCCGTGCACGTGCCGCTTTCGTTCGAGGCGCAGCTCGAGGCGCGGGTCCTCATGATTTCGTCGAACAACGTGCTCAAGCCGTCCGACGGCCGGCCGGTGGCGGAGCCCAGCCAGGACATGGTGCTGGGTTGCTATTTCGTCACCAAGACGCCCTACGACTTCGACGAGGAATCTCTGCGGGCCGCGGCGCCGCGGCTGGGTGCGCTCGCGGAAATCGAGATGGCGCTGGCGACGGGCCGGTTGACGTATCACGCGCCGGTGTGGTTCCGCTATGCGGCCCCGCCGGAGGCCGTGCCTGATTTTCAGAGCGCGTGGATCTTCACGACCGCCGGGCGGGTGCTGTTCAACAGCATCCTGCCGCGGGCGGTGCTGGCGGAGCTTGGGTTCCAGAACCGCGTGATGCGGAAGGGCGCCCTGTCGGAGATGGTGTTCGAGTCGTACCGTCGGGCGGGACTCGCCGAAACCGTACAGTTCCTCGATCGGCTGAAGAACTTCGGCTTCGCCCACGCGACGCGGGGCGGCGTGTCGATCGGGGTGGAGGATCTGGAGATCCCGCATGCGAAGGTCGAGATCCTGCAACAGGCCCAAGCGCGGGTCGAGCGGTTCCAGAAGGCGTACGGAGCGGGACAGATCACGTTTGGTGAGCGGTACAACAAGGTGATCGACGCTTGGACGCACGCGAACACCGACATCGCCGAGGCGATGGTGGCCGGCCTGTCGAAATCACACGGCGGCTTCAATCCGGTGTTCATGATGTTCGACTCCGGCAGTCGGGGAAGCCGCGACCAGATCCGGCAGCTCGCCGGGATGCGCGGCCTGATGGCGAAGCCGCAGAAGAAGCTGACCGGCGGCATCGGAGAAGTGATCGAGAGTCCGATCCGGTCGAACTTCCGGGAGGGCCTGACCGTGCTCGAGTACTTCATCTCGACGCACGGCGCGCGCAAAGGACTCGCGGACACGGCGCTCAAGACGGCGGATGCCGGCTACCTCACGCGCCGGTTGGTGGACGTGGCGCAGGACGTCACGATCACCGAGGAAGACTGCGGCACCGTGCTCGGCATCGAGGCGACGGCGCTCAAGGAGGGTGAGGACATCATCGAGCCGCTGCGCGAGCGGATCGCGGGCATGGTGGCGGCGGACGACGTGTACGATCCGCACGAGCGGGACGAGTTCGGCGACGCCAAGCTGCTGGTGGCCGCGGGCGAGCTGATCAACGAAGACGTGGCCCTGGATATCGAAGACGCAGGTGTGGACATCGTCCGGATTCGGTCGGTGCTCACCTGCGAGGCCCGGCGCGGGGTGTGCCGGATGTGCTATGGGCGGAACCTGGCCACCATGGAACGGGTGGACCTTGGGGAAGCCGTGGGGATTCTGGCGGCCCAGTCGATTGGTGAGCCTGGGACGCAGCTGACACTGCGCACGTTCCACATCGGCGGAACCTCCGCCCGTATCGCCGAGCGGACCGAGCGCCGGACCAAGCTGGACGGCACGATCGAGTTCGGCGACCGGTTGCTTGTGGTTGCCGCGGAGGATGGACGCCCGCTCGTCACGGGGTACGAGGGCGAGCTGGTGCTCAAGGACGCGGAAGGGCAGGTGCGCTCGCGCTTCCACGTGCCGCTGGGGGCGACCCTCGCGGTCACGAACGGGCAGGACGTGAAGAAGACGGACCTGCTGTTCGAGTGGGACCCGTACACGAACCCGATCATCACGGACGTGACGGGCACGATCCGCTTCGTGGACATCGTGGATGATGAGACCGTGCGCGAGGAGCTGGACGAAATCACCGGCCTCCGGCAGCGAGTGGTGATCGAGGACCGGGAGAAGCGGCTGCACCCGCACATCGAGATCGTCCAGACCAAGAGCGGGAAGGAACGTCGCGTGCGCGATTACGTCATCCCGGCCGGCGCGCAGCTGACCGTCGAGGATGGCGTGCAGGTGGGGGCGGGCGCGACGCTGGCCAAGATCTCGCGCGAGGCCTACAAGACGCGCGACATCACGGGCGGCCTGCCGCGGGTGGCGGAGCTGTTCGAGGCTCGGCGGCCCAAGGATCCGGCCACGATTTCCGAAGTGGACGGCGTGGTGAAGTTCGGCGAGATCAAGCGCGGCAAGCGCGAGATCTTCGTCCAGCCCGACTCGGGCCAGCCGCAGCTCTACGAAGTGCCGGCGTCGAAGCACCTTCGGGTGCACGAGGGCGACGGCGTGCGGGCCGGTGACCGGCTCACCGAGGGCCCGGTGAATCCGCACGACATCCTGCGGATCAAGGGCACGCAGGCGGTCCAGGAATACCTCATGAACGAGATTCAGGAGGTGTACCGGCTGCAGGGTGTGAAGATCAACGACAA
>CAYWNR010000537.1:0-2718 GCA_964459705.1 uncultured Gemmatimonadaceae bacterium
CGTACGTGGCGCCGGATGGCGGCGCCGCACTGCTGGACGTCCTGCTGGCCGACACCGCGAGCATCCAGACCGGGATGGATGTGGTGCGCGACACCCGGGCGCGCCTGGGGGCCGGTGTCTCCGGCCTCGATCTCGACGACGCCCTGGTGGGCGGGTTCATGGCGGCGCAGGTTGATGCGCAAGGAGAACTGGAACGCGCCTTCCCGCTGATGCTCGTGCTCGTGCTGGGCGCCACCGCCGTGATGCTGCTGGTGGCGTTCCGCAGCGTCGTGGTGCCGCTCAAGGCGGTCGCCCTCAACATGCTCTCACTCGCGGGCGCGCTCGGGCTCGTGGTGTTCGTATTCCAGCAGGGGCATGGCGCCACGCTGCTGGGGCTCGATGGCGGCACGGAGCGGACATTCGCTCACGTGCTGGTGCTGGTGTTCGCGATCGCGTTCGGCCTGAGCATGGACTACGAGGTCTTCCTGCTCTCCCGCATGAAAGAGGCGTTCGACCGCTCGGGCGACAACGACGCCGCCACGTCCGCGGGCCTGGCATCAACCGCCGCGCTCATCACGAGCGCCGCGGCCATCATGGTGGTGGTCTTCGGGGCGTTCGCCTTCTCCCGCCTGCTGATTGCGCGCGTCCTGGGCTTCGGGCTCGCCGCCGCCGTCCTGATCGACGCGACCATCGTGCGGCTCGTCATCGTGCCGGCGTTCATGCATGTCGCGGGGAGATGGAATTGGTGGCCCGGCGGTCCCGGCGGTCCCGGCGGTCCCGGCGGTCCCGGCGGACCCGGCGGTCCCGATATCGCTAGGGCCGGGCAATGACGCCCAAGCTCGTTGTTGCGGTCCATGACGTCACGCCGGCGCACGCCGGCGCACTGGACCACGTGTTTGCTCTGCTCCGTCGCTTGGTGGGTGCGCGCCTGGCGCTGCTGGTCGTGCCCGACTGGCATGGTGCCTGGCCGCTCGATTGCCATCCTGAGTTCGTCGAGCGACTTCACGGATTGGTGCGTGCAGGTGCGGAGATCGTGCTACATGGCTACCGCCATGACGAGGTGGGGCACAAGCGGTCTCTGGGAGATCGGCTTCGCGTGTTCGGGCGAACCGCCGCTTCGGCCGAGTTCATGTTCTTGTCTCGCGCGGAGGCGGCAGACCGCATCGACCGCGGGCTCGCCCTCTTCGAGTCGCTCGGGTTTCGTCCGGTGGGTTTCGTGCCGCCGGCGTGGCTGTTCGGGCCGGACACGCTCAATGTCCTCCGGGAGCGGAATCTCGGAGCGACGGAGAGCTTCTGGAGGATGACCGATCTGTCCAGCGGCGCGTCGCGCTTCGCGCCGGTGGTGAGTTGGAGTACCGCCAGCCATTGGCGCTCACGACTCACCGCCGGCATCGCAAGGTCGCGAGCGGCGACAAGCCGCGGCAGCGCGCTAGTGCGCGTGGCCATCCACCCACCTGACGCAAGCGTCCCCGTCGTGGCGCACTCGATCGCATCGACTCTCAGACGCTTGGTCGCAGTCCGAGAACCGGTGGCCTACTCAGCGGCCTGCACCCGCTAACGAGAGTCGCAGCATCAATCCCACGGGTCTGCCGGGTCCGCCGTTCATCCCTCCACCACATCCCGATACACCGCTAGCAACCCCTCAAACGCCCGATCCCACGAGTACCCCTCCGCCGTCTCCCTCGCCGCCCGGCTCAGCGCCTCACGGTCGGCTCCAAGCAGATCCGTCACGGCGGCGACCAATCCCGTCGCGTCGCGCGGGCTGAACGTGCGACCCCATGACTGCCCGGCGAGTTGTGCTCCCACCGCGCCCTCCGCGGCGCCCGCCACGGGCAGCCCACTCGCGGCGGCCTCGAGCGCGGCGAGCCCGAACGTCTCATGAGCACAGGGCGCCACGAAGACGTCCGCGCTGGCGTACGCGCGCGCCAGGCGCTGTCGGTCCGATTCGAACGAGAGGAGTACCAGATCGTTGGTGCCGTCACGTGCCAGCCGCTCCAGTTGCAAGCGTAGCGGACCGTCGCCGATGCAGACGAGTGTGACGCCCGCTCGGCGCCCAAGCTCCGGCAGAGCGCGGAGCAACACGTCGAGGTTCTTCTCACGCGCGAGTCGCCCGACGTACAACGCCACCGGTCGCGATGCCGGCACGCCGACCTCCGTTCGCCAGGTGGGGTCGCGCCGAGCGGGGTGAAAGGTCGCGGTATCCACGCCGAAGGGAACGAGCGCGGTTCGCGGGATTCGCACCGCCCGCATGGCCACGATCGCCGTCTCCGAGGTCCCGATGACCACCCGGCAATCCGCGTACGCCGCGCGTGTATAGACCGAGAGACCCGAGTCAACGGCGCGGCAGACCGACGCGGGGGTCCAGGGCGGCAGCGCGCGGAGCGCCGCCCCCACGAGGTTCATGTGATAGAACCCGACGATCGGGATCGGCCGGTCGCGCACGCCTTGACGCAGCAGCCAGGGCGCGAGGTAGATGCTCCCCAGTTCGATGATGTCGGGCCGCTCTTGGCGGATGACGGCGCGGAGCGTGGAGCCGCGCAGGAGCATGTGGTACCCCGGTGCTCCGGGAACCGGCGGTCCGGCGATGGTGTGGAGTAGCGAGCCGCCAAACGCGATCGTGTCGTCCCGCGGCCCCGGCGCCACGATGGCATGGTGCACGCCGGACCGGCTGCTCAGCCATTCGGCTTTGGCGGTGAGATACGCGCGGACGCCGCCGCCGCGCGGGGAGTAGAACTCGGT
>CAYWNR010000538.1:0-2695 GCA_964459705.1 uncultured Gemmatimonadaceae bacterium
CGACGGCCCGCGGCACGAACCGATAGACCGCACCGAATACCTCACCCCGGAGCGCGTTGTACACCGCCGCGATCGGCCCGTCGCACCAGGCCGTGCCCGTCCACGCGGCGGCGAGCAGCGACGGCAGGGTCCCGACCGTGATCTGTTCGTTGACCCGCGCAAGCGCCTGGACCGTCGCGAACCCGATACGGAGCCCCGTGAAGCTGCCCGGGCCGTCCGCGCAGAGCACGCGACCGACGTCACGGAGGCTCCCACCCGCCAGGGACACGGCCGCCTCGATTCCCGGGAGCAGCACCGATGCATGACGACGACCGGGCAGCTGCAGCTCGACGACGACGTCCGCGCCGTCCGCCACCGCAATGCTCGCGACGTCGGTCGCCGTATCGAGCGCCACGGTGAGCGTCATGCCACGCGCTCCACGCGGCGGTGATCGCGCCGATCCGCATGCTGAAACCGCAGGTGGGCATCGGGCGGCGGTGCGTATTCGCCGGCGCGCTCCGGCCACTCGATCAACACCAGACGCACCCGGCGCCGCAGCCCGTCGAGGTCGAGATCACTTGCCTCGTCCGGTGTGCGGAGCCGATAGCAGTCGACGTGCGCAATCGTACCCGCCGGCGACCGGTATTCGTGCACGAGCGCGTAGGTGGGGCTGCGGGCCGGCTCCGCACCCGCCGCGCGGGTCACGGCCTGCACGAAAGTGGTCTTTCCCGTACCGAGCTCGCCACTCAACCACACGACGCTGTGCGGGGGAAGCGCTCGCCAGAGGCGTTCGCCCTCGCGTGCGAGGGCGTCGAGGGTGAGCGTTTGGTCACCCACGGCGACCGCGACCGCGATTCCCGCCGCGCGAGCCCGGCCGCGCGCCGGCGGCCACAACGCCGGCGGGACTGCGTCGGGGAGCATCGCCGGCCGCGCGCAGCTCGAAGAGCTGATCGCGCAGCCGGGCGGCCAACTCGAAATCCAGCTCCGCGGCCGCTTCGCGCATCTGTTGCTCCAGCACGGTGATCAGCTCCTCCCGATTCAGCGTCGGGGCAGGCGTCTGCTCCGGAGCTGCCGCCCGGCGCTCCGTGCGCGCGTCCGCGACCCGGGTGACGAACCGGACCTGGTCGACCGACTTGCGGATGGACTGGGGCAAGATGGCATGCGCCACGTTGTGCGCTTCCTGGATCGTCCGTCGTCGCTCCATCTCGGCCAAGGCCCGTTCCATCGAGCCGGTCATGCGATCCGCGTAGAGGATGGCGCGGCCGCGCAGGTGCCGCGCCGCCCGGCCGACCGTCTGGATGAGCGAACGGTCGGACCGCAGGAACCCCTCCTGATCGGCATCGAGGATGGCCACCAGGGCGACCTCGGGCAGGTCGAGCCCCTCGCGGAGGAGATTGATCCCCACCAGCACGTCGAAGTCGCCGAGTCGGAGCCCGCGCACGATCTCCATGCGCTCGATGGCATCGATGTCCGAATGCATGTACCGGACCCGGACCCCCGCCTGCTGGAGGTAGTCCGTGAGGTCTTCCGCCATGCGCTTGGTGAGCGTCGTGACGAGCACGCGCTCCCCGGCCGCCTCGCACGCTCGGATCTCGGCGAGCAGGTCGTCCACCTGCCCCCGCACCGGACGGACGGTGACGATCGGGTCGATGAGGCCCGTGGGCCGAATGACCTGCTCCACCACCTCGCCGCCACAGAGCCGTCTCTCATAGTCGCCGGGGGTAGCCGACACGAACAACATGCGCGGCGTGAGCTGCATGAACTCCTCGAAGTTGAGCGGACGATTGTCGAGCGCCGACGGAAGTCGGAACCCGTGCTCCACCAGCGTCCGCTTGCGCGACCGGTCGCCCTCGAACATCCCCCCCAACTGGGGGAGTGTCACGTGCGACTCGTCCACGATCGTGAGGTAGTCCGACGGGAAGTAGTCCAGCAGACACGCCGGCCGCTCTCCCTCGCGCCGTCCGGACAGATGCCGGCTGTAGTTCTCGATCCCGGCGCACGTCCCGATCTCCAGCATCATGTCGATATCGAAGCCCGTGCGCGACTCCAGGCGCTGCGCCTCCAGGAGCTTGCCGGCGGCCCGCAACTCGGCCAGCCGCTCCGCCAGCTCCGCCCGAATCCGGCGCACCCCAGCCTCGACCCGCTCCCGCTGCACGACATAGTGCGTGGCCGGGTACACCACGCAGCGCTCGAGTGGCGCGATCACCGTCCCGGTGAGCGGATCCACCTTGGCGATCCGCTCCACCGTGTCGCCCCAGAACTCGACCCGCACCGCCTGCTCCTCGTAGGCCGGGAAGATCTCCACCGTGTCGCCGCGCACGCGGAAGGTGCCGCGCTCGTAGGCAACGTCGTTCCGTTCGTATCGGACGGCGACCAGGTCGGCCAGCAGCGCGTCCCGCTCGCGGGCTTCGCCGACCGTCACGGTCACGAGCTGCTCCCGATACTCGGCCGGATCCCCGAGCCCGTAGATCGCGCTCACCGTCGCCACGATGATGACGTCGTCGCGCTCGGTCAGGCTCGCGGTGGCGCGGAGCCGCAGCATCTCGATGTCTTCGTTGATCGACGCGTCCTTGGCGATGTAGGTATCCGTCGCGGGGACGTAGGCTTCGGGTTGGTAGTAGTCGTAGTAGGAGACGAAGTACTCGACGGCGTTCCGAGGGAAGAACGACTTCAGTTCCCCATAGAGCTGCGCCGCCAGGGTCTTGTTGTGGGAGAG
>CAYWNR010000539.1:0-2684 GCA_964459705.1 uncultured Gemmatimonadaceae bacterium
CGGCGGCGCTTGGGCGGGCGCGGCCCCGACGAGAGCGATTCCACGGTCTCCTCGGGGGAGGCGAGGGGGCCTTCGTCGAAGGTGACGAGCTGAGCCGGCGGTGGCGTCTCGGGGCGCGCCGCTGGCGCGGTCGGCGTCTCGGTCAGCTCCTGTCTCAGCTCCTGGAGGGTGACCGTGCGGGTGCTCCCATCCGCGGCCCGCAGCAGGACGCGCTCTCGGAAGATATCGACGGCCTGCACGCGCTCCTCGCCGTGCCCCGTCGTCAGGTGCTTTCCCTCTTTGGGGAAGCGCTTCCGACTCGCGACGTAGAACTCGTGCTCGTAGCGGAGGCAGCAGAGCAGGCGACCGCACCCGCCGGAGATTTGCGAGGGGTTGAGGGAGAGGCGCTGGTCCTTCGCGAGGGCCAGGCTCACGGGCCGCAGCTCCGGCAGCCAGGACGAGCAGCAGTATTCGCGGCCGCACCGGCCGACCCCCGTCAGGCGCTTCGCTTCGTCCCGCGCGCCGATCTGACGCAACTCGATGCGCGTCCGGAAGAGGGACGCCAAGTCTCGCACGAGGGCGCGGAAGTCCACGCGTTGCTCGGCGGTGAAGTAGATCGTCAGTTTCTTCCGGTCCCACTGCCACTCGGCATCGGAGATCTTCATCGGCAGGTTGTGCGCCGCCGCCCGCTCCAGCACCGTGCGGCGCACGTCGTCTTCCGCCTTGCGCAGCTCGCCCGCCAGGTGCGTGTCGTCAGCCGTTGCGGGATTCAGGACGGCCCCGACCGGCGTCGGCGCCTGCCCGAGGCTACATCCCGAGCAGCCGACGCCGCATTTCCGCTCTGCGGCTTCGCCGAACGCGGAGACGGTGCCGAGGTCCTGTCCGCGGTCCACCGTCACGATGACGCGCCGGCCGGTGGGAAGCGGTTCCTCGCGGTCCCAGGTGAAGTAGGCCTTCCGGTTCCCCTTGAACCGGACTTCGACGAGCGCCGTCATTGGGTCACGCCTCGGCGAACCGCCCCATACTCCGGAACTTCTCGGCGCGCGCCGCCAGCAGGGACTCGTCGCTCAACGCCGTCAGCTCGGCCAGGGGCGTGGTGAGGGCGTTCCGCAGCGTGATGGACGCCGTCTTTGGCTCGGCGTGCGCGCCGCCCGCCGGCTCCGGGATGATCGTGTCGATGATCCCGAGCTCGAGCAGGTCTTCCGCCGTGAGCCGCAGCGCCTTGGCGGCCCGCTCCTTCTGCGACGCATCCTTCCAGAGGATGGCCGCACAGCCCTCGGGGGAGATGACCGAATAGACGGCGTTCTCCAGCATGAGCACGCGGTCGGCGAGCCCAAGGGCGAGCGCGCCGCCGGATCCACCTTCGCCGATCACGACCGCGATCAGGGGCGTCCGGATCCGCGCCATCTCCTCGAGATTCCGCGCAATCGCTTCGGCCTGTCCGCGCTCTTCGGCGCCAAGGCCCGGGTAGGCCCCGGGGGTGTCGATCAGCGTGATGATCGGCGAACGAAACCGCTCCGCCATCCGCATGAGCCGGAGCGACTTGCGGTAGCCTTCGGGATGCGGCATGCCGAAGTTCCGGTAGAGATTCTCCTTGGTGTCGCGTCCCTTTTGCTGACCGATGACCATGGCCGGCTGCCCGTCCAGGCGGGCCCAGCCGCCCACGATGGCCGGGTCGTCCCGAAACAGGCGATCCCCCTTCAACTCCACGAAGTCGGTGAACGTGTTGCGGATGTAGTCGAGCGCGTAGGGGCGGCGCGGGTGCCGGGCCACCTGCACGCGTTGCATGGGCGTCAGGTCACGATAGATGTCGCGCCGGAGCTCGGTGAGGCGCAGCTCGAGCGGTTCGATTTCCGAGCGGACGTCGAGCCGCTGCTCGACGGCGAGGCGCTTCAGGTGCGCGATCTGCCGCACGAGATCCAGCAGCGGTTTCTCGAAGTCAAGCTCGAATGCCACGCCGTCACCTCGCCTTCATGAGCCGGACGTGCTCCTTGCCCAGCACGTCGCGCAGGGCGCTCACCAGATCCTCGTCCAGCTCGACCCGCAGCCGTCGGGCGCGCATCCGGGCGGTCGTGCCATTGCCGTCGCTCCAGGCGACGAACACGGGGGACGGACCCGGGTGCGCGGCGCAGAGGGCGGCGGCGGCGCGCGTCGCCGCCGCGTTCGGGCCGCCGCCCACGCGCCACGTCAACTCGAGGCCGACGGCGCCGCGCTCTCGGAGCTCCACCAGCGGCACCGCGTCGTCGACGATGAACGGGGCATGCTCCTCGCCCCGGTCGCGGGGGCTGTAACTGCCCGTGAGCAAGAGGACCGCGTCCGGGACCACAACCTGGGAAAGCTTGCTCCATGCCTCCGGGAACACCAGGGCTTCCGCCGTTCCGTGGAAGTCCTCGAGCACGAGGCGGGCATACTCCGCCCCGCTCTTCCGGCTGATCTGCCGTTTGACGCCGGTCACGACAGCGGCGGCGGTCACCTGGTGATCGCTCCACTGTCCGAGGGTCGCCGTGGTGCGGCTGCCGAAGAGGGCGACCTCCTCCCGAAACCGCTCCAGCGGGTGACCGGAGATGAAGAAGCCGATCACGTCCTTCTCACGGGTCAGTCGTTCGCTCTCGGTCCACACCACGATGTCCGGCAACGGGAGTGGGGGCGCCGCCGCCCGCCCGCCGGTGGGGTCGCCGAAGAGCGATCCCTGGCCGGCTTCGCGC
>CAYWNR010000540.1:0-2675 GCA_964459705.1 uncultured Gemmatimonadaceae bacterium
CCCAGCCGGTCCGCGAGGCCGGTCGGGCCGATCAGCGTGAGGGGAGCGCTCCGCGGGGGCTCGATACCCCACCGCAGGGCGAACAGGAAGTGGGGCAGCTCGCCCCAATGGTCCACGTGGTAGTGGGTGAGCGCCACGTGCGTCACGGCCTGCCACGGCACACCGAACGCGGCCGCGCGGTGGAGCGCCCCCGCGCCGCAGTCGAACAGCATCAGCATGTCGCCAGCGGCGACGACGTGGGCCGGGGCGGTGCGCCGCGCGGAAGGCGCGACCGTTCCCGAGCCCAACACCGTGAGTGTGAACGTCACGGGTTGGGCCCGAGGTAGACGATCCGCTTGTAGTAGGTGCCGTCCGGCGTGCGCAAACGCGCGAGATACACACCTGGGGTGACCGTCTCGCCGCGGTCGGTGGTGCCGTCCCACGCATAGTCCGGGTCGCAGCCGGCGCCGCCGGTGAGCGCTCGCCCGTACCGGCCCGGTCCGAGGTACCCCGACAGATCCGGCGACGGCAGCAGCCGGCGGACCCGGTACCCGCGGAGGTCCAGGATCGCCAACTCGATGAACCCGCCGACCGCGAGGTCGAACCAGAGACACGTCGTCATCTGACCCGCGGCTGGCCGCGGGAAGGGATTGGGGAAGTTCTGGAATAACGAGGTCACGCTCGGGGCGCTGTTGTCCACGATGACGAAAGTCCCGCTGCTGCGGGCGGTCTCCGCCGCCGTCCCCAGATGGGCCGTTACCATCCAGCGGTACGGCGTGTTGCGCTCGAGATCCACCGTTGGTGTGTAGGTTGTCCCCGGCAGGGCTTTCACGTCCAGATCCACCTGCCCGTTGTCCGCGCGCTCGATGGCCAGGTCGTACACGAACGGCCCCGGTGTGCCCCACACCTTGGGCGACGTCCACCGGAACGCTGGACGCAATTCGCGGATGGTCGTTCCCGCCGGATCATCCAGGGTCGTGAGGCGCACCCAGTCGGGTATGGTGAGCGGGCCGGACGCGCGCGCCGTCACCGCCGCCGAATCCGCTGAGGTCGCCGTCAGCGTCCACTGGATCTGGACGCCTCCATGGAGTATCGCTGGCAGAATGGCGCTCGTATCCGTCACGAGCGTATCGAGCAAGACAACGGTGCCACCAGTCCGGGTCACGCGGAGACGGTAGGTGAAGGGAAGCGCCAACGTCGGCGCATCGGGCACGGTCCATACGAACCGGGGATTGATGGCCTGTAGGGAGTCGCCGGGTTCGAGGACCGCCAGCCCTCGGGGGAACGAGGTGGCGACGAGCACGTCCGGCCGCCCCCACCCGCGCGCGTTCTCTGGAGCCGCCGATTGGTCCGCCGCCGCCTTGAACGCTTCCTGGAGGGCGATCGGATCGTAGCCCGGATGTGCCTGGAGAAAGAGCGCGGCGGCCCCCGCGAGAATCGGGGTGGAGAACGAGGTTCCACTGCCACGGCCGTACGTCACGCCGCCGGACACGGTGGGCAGCGCGAGCCAGATCGACACGCCGGGCCCGACGAGATCCGGCTTGATGCGACCATCGGCGGTGGGCCCGCGGGAGGAGAAGCCGGCAATCGTGCCCGTCGAATCCTCGGCGCCGATGCCGAGCACGGAATCTCCATCCGCGGGGGTGATCAGCGTGCTCGTGCCGGGGCCCTCGTTGCCCATGGCGGTCAAGAGCACCATGCCACGGGCGACCGCGGCGTCGGCCGCTTGTGTCGTCACCGGGATGTCGCCGTTCAGGTCGCTCGGCGGGTATCCCGAGCCGTCGTCGAACGTGAGATAGCCGATGCTCGAGCTGACGACCTGGGCGCCCAGCGAGTCGGCCCACTCCAGGGCCGCGACGTAGTTGTCCTCTTCGAGCTGCGTCTCGGAACGGATGTCCTCGGTCTTGGCCAGCAGGTACTCGGCCGCCGGAGCGATCCCGATGAGCGTGTTGGGCACGCGAGCACCGAGCAATGACCAGACGGACGTCCCATGCGAGGACGCACCCGCCACGTCGACGGCCTCATTCCGGACGATGGAGTCGTTGAACACGAAGTCGTACTGCCCAGCGATCGTCGTTCCCGCGAAGGGCGAAAGCTCGGTCTCGAAGCCCGTGTCCAGGATGGCGATGCGCACGCCCAACCCGGTGAGGCCGGCTGACACGAGCGGAAAGAGCCGCAGCACTCGGAGCGGCATGGCGGAATTGCCGTACAACGTGTCCAGCCCGGCCGTCGTCCCGAATGGCAATGCGGCCGCTTCCGGGGATGCCGGTACCACGGTGTCCGGTTCCGCGCGCCGGAATTGCGCGACCGGCTGAACGCGCGTGAGCAGAGAGAGTTGGGCGACCGCGGTGACGGCCGCAGGTGGGAGGACGGCGGAGACCGCGTGGAGCCAGCGGCTCCGGCGTCGCACGGCCCCGCCGTGGTCGGCGACCCACTGACTCACCGCGTCGAGCGACACCCCGGCGCCGGCGAAGAGCCACAGCGGTGCCAGGCTGTCGCGGGCGAGCACGCGGGGCACGGCGCGGGAAATCGTTGGTCGTTGCGCCGCCGCGGACGCGCCGCCGGCGAGCAGCAGCGCCAACGTCAGCAGCACACGACGGATCAGACCGTCTCCCGCTCGCCCAGCCGTACGCCGACGATGGTGGAGACGCCGGGCTCCTGCATGGTGACCCCGTAGACCGCGTCCGCCACCTGCA